>JAYUGZ010000513.1:0-10049 GCA_043767465.1 Cyanobacteriota bacterium | reverse complement strand
AGATACAACACACACACCTAAAATGCGGGGTTTTCCATAAATAATCTTCTCAGGTAGCCATGCCAACATCGCAACATGAGTTTGATCGCATTGAAAGTGATTCTGGCTATCTTTGAACCGTGCAGTTATCTCTGTCGCCAATGGAAACCATGCTTTAATCTCCAATCCTGGCGTTGGTTGAATGTCTCCAACAAAAATAGTATCTGGAAATCCTGGATCTTGTCTTTCCCACTTGCCAAATCCAGCAAAATCATCCTGCTTATTTAAGAATTCAACACAGTTGAATTCGATTAAATTTCCAAGTAAGGGTGAAAGCTTTGAGATCACTTTAGCTAAATTGACCGCTGCATTGACGGTAAGAGGTTTAGACACATTTAACACATCAAATGTGTGACCAGATAAATTTGCTAAATACTCAGATGCTAGTTTAATTACATCTGGTGTATTCATGGTTTTTCCTCAAGAGACAATTCAGATATTTGTTGTTCCATTTTCCTCAGAATGCTGCAAGGATCAACGCCAATTACGCGAGTAACTATCAGAAACTCAACAACATCCAAGCGTCGCTCACCATTCTCATATTTGGCAACGAAAGATTGCGGTTTTTTAAGAGATTTAGCAAGAGATGCTTGAGTGAGTTGTGCTTCCTTACGAGCCGCAATCATACAGCGACGGAATATCTCATACTCATTCCTGGAGATAGATTTCATTGTGCTTTGGTTTGAGCACTATGTGTACATCAAGTACCATAAACCTATTTTAGGATAATCCCAAAATAGGATATTACTCGCATCTGCTTCGGTACTCATGCAGCACAGTAAACTGAGAGCAACCCCATTAACCCCAATTAAACTATGCCACGCTGGTTCAATACCGCAGGCCCCTGCCAAGCAGACATTCATTACGTGCTACCCCCAACGTTGCGCTTACCTGGCTTAGAACGGTTAATCGCTCAACGCAACTATTTCGTCATTCATGCACCCCGACAAGTGGGTAAAACCACCGCCATGCTAGCTTTAGCCAAACAACTCACTGATAGCGGAAAATACACCGCTGTGATGCTATCTGTAGAGGTCGGCGCACCCTTCAGTCAAGATATTGCCGGTGCTGAAGAGGCGATTCTGGCTGCTTGGCGACGGGCGATTTCCATCCGACTTCCCCAGGAATTACAGCCTCCAGCTTGGCCTTCGTTGGAATCGGGACAGCGAATCGGCGATGCACTGAGTCTTTGGGCGCAAGCATCCCCTCGTCCTTTGGTAATCTTTATTGATGAAATTGATGCACTGCAAGACCAAGCTTTGATTTCCATTTTGCGTCAACTGCGCGATGCTTATCCCAATCGTCCTCTAGCTTTTCCTCAATCAGTTGGCTTAATCGGTTTGCGGGATGTTAGAGATTACAAAGTCGCTGCGGGCGGTAGCGACAGACTCAATACTTCTAGTCCGTTTAATATTAAAGTGCGATCGCTCACTTTACGCAATTTTAACGCCGAAGAAGTTGCCGAACTCTACGCGCAACATACTGAAGATACTGGACAAGTTTTTACACCGGAAGCAACAGCTTTAGCCTTTGAACTGACTCAGGGACAGCCTTGGTTGGTGAATGCCCTAGCTAAGGAAATAGTAGAAGAATTAGTTACTGATGAATCGATCGCAATTACCACCGAACATATTTTAGAATCTAAAGAAATTATAATCAAACGCCAAGATACGCACCTGGATAGTTTGGCAGAACGACTTAGAGAAAATCGAGTTAAAGCGATTATTGAGCCAATTTTAGCAGGACAAGAGCTGCCAGAGTCTTCTAATGACGATCGCCAATACCTGGTAGATTTGGGCTTGCTCAAACGCGATCCGGCTGGGGGTTTGGTCATCGCCAATCCGATTTATCGAGAAGTTTTGCCGCGAGTTTTGGTGCAAGGCCCACAGGATAGTTTACCGATGATCAGTCCGACTTGGTTGAACTCTCGCGGCGAACTGATGACTGATGCGTTACTCCAAGCTTTTTTGAAATTTTGGTTACAACATGGCGAACCCTTACTCAAAAGTGCTTCTTATCCCGAAATTGCTCCTCATTTGGTGTTGATGGCGTTTCTGCATCGGGTGATTAATGGCGGGGGAACTTTGGAACGCGAATATGCGATCGGGCGCGATCGCATGGATCTATGTTTGTGCTACGGTGAGGTAACATTGGGAATTGAACTGAAAGTTTGGCGGACTAAAAAAGCTGACCCTCTGAGTAAAGGTTTGGAACAGTTAGATGGATATCTGGCTAGATTGGGACAGGATTCGGGTTGGTTGGTCATTTTCGATCGCCGTGAGAATGCACTGGAATTGGAAGAACGGTTGAAAACTGAGATTCATACTACTCCAATTGGGCGATCGGTTACAGTTATTCGTGCGTGAAATTCTGTATTAACTATCTTGAATTGTGGGAGACATTGCCATGTTTTGTGCTTGTTGCTGCATGAATTCAATATCCGATCGCAACCAAGTGCGGGGGCCCCTACATTCATGAGCAATTAACAGCCCCCACAGTCCCTTTTGCGTTAAAATTGGCACGACTAAATTGGCGCGAACTTTCATGCTGCGCAGAAACAGTCGGTGGCATTGGTGAATTGGTTCTGTTTCAATATCTGCAATTGCTCTGACTCTGCCGGCTTCGTACAAGGCAGCGTATTCGCCGTTAAAGCACTCGTCTGGGCCGGTCGAACCCAAAATTGAGAGTTCGATCGCACTTAACGTCTCACAGGTCACTTGACCATGCCACTTTCTGTAAAAATGATACAGTACGACGCGATCGCTCTGCACAACTTCTTGAATTTCGTATAGGGATTTTTCAATTAATACGTCGCGCTTCAGGCGCTCTGTCAAGCGGTTGACAATGTTTTGTAGGGGATCGCCAGACATGATATTAACTCCTTCAATTCCTAGTACAGTCAACTCTCAATTATTTAACTTGCACCCTCACAAATCCTCAAATTCAGGGGGGTGCGGATTCTCGCCCGCTCGCACCTGAGTGATTTTTTGTTTGAGCGTTGTCGGTCAATCAAATTATACTAATATTTTCACTGAAATAGCAATCCTTTCGGGAATAATAGGCGTCCCGCTTGTTCTACAATCAAGAACGAAAGCATCCCGATCGGTCATTGGCAATTTTTCAAGGCTATAATTGCTAGGATGTCTCGATAGCTAGAGGAAACATCAGATATGTCTGTACTAGAAGCTGCTTGGAAACACGAATTTATCGCTACAAATAACATCAAGCTTCATTATGTCACTCAAGGCTCTGGGCCGCTGATGCTAATGCTGCACGGATTTCCGGAGTTTTGGTATTCTTGGCGGCATCAAATCCGGGAATTTGCATCAGATTATCAAGTTGTGGCTGTGGATCTAAGGGGTTACAACGACAGCGACAAACCCCAGGATAAATCTGCTTACATAATGCCAGAATTTGTGCAAGATGTCAAGGGCATTATTCTGGGCTTGGGATACGAAAGTTGCGTCTTAGTTGGCCATGACTGGGGAGGTGCGATCGCCTGGAATTTTGCCTATGCTTATCCTGAAATGGTGGATAAATTAATTGTGATGAATCTACCGCATCCGGCAAAGTTTGCTGAAGGGTTGCGCACTCGCCAACAATTACTCAAAAGTTGGTACATCTTTTTATTTCAGTTGCCACTTTTGCCGGAATTGTTAATTAAATTGAGCGACTATCGGGCGATAGATCGCGCTTTCCAAGGCATGGCAGTTGACAAAAATACCTTTACCCCCTCAGATATCCAAGCTTACAAAGATGCGGCTGCTAAACCGGGTGCTCTGACTGCTACTATCAATTATTATCGCAATATTGCTCGCGGATTTTTCGATCGCCCAAATTGGAATGTGCTGGAAGTTCCGACGCTGATGATTTGGGGCGAAAATGATAGCGCCCTCGGCAAAGAGTTAACCTACGGAACCGCCGATTACGTGCGGGATTTTCAGATTCAGTACGTTCCCAATTGCAGCCATTGGGTGCAGCAGGAACAGCCGCAGTTAGTGAATCGCTATATGCGCGATTTTTTGGCAAGTAAGTTGATTTAATTTGTGTTGCGGGCGATTCCCTACGGGATAGCTTCGCCGCGCGTGCTTGGCGTTTGACTATCGATTACAGAAAAGTATGATCAATAACTCTGTGCAGACTCTTGACTCAAAGCGAGTCGCTGTCAACTGTCTGCTCAACTCTGTGGCCTGTCATGGGAGTGGGGAATGTCGATCGCCCGACGGGCGTTAGCTTTGGCGATCTGTTTTTTGATTGTAGTTCGTCGAGGTGAACCTTCTCTTTTGACCTCTAGCCGTGCTATTTTACTTGATGTATTAATTGTTGTAATTGGTATGGTTAATGGTTGTTTATTACAACATCTTACCAACTCGATCGCAACTCGATTTAGATTAGCGATGGCTCTGTTTGCGTCTGACAAAAAAAATATCTAATCCGGCTGCATGGGAATAGTCCACAGTCAGCCGATTTGAGATTCTAGATTTGAAAACTATTCCCGTCAATCAGCCGGCGAAAAAATAAATCCGAGCTGAGATTTTATGTATTTGACAATTTTTACTAAGGCGGCTAAGGCATCTGGGATGAGTTGCGTTATAATTTTTGACATTCCCTACCTAAAAAATTGCGATCGCTCAAATAAAAGTTTTGCACCCAGTTTTGATGACATCAGACATATCAGAAGCCCAGAATTTTATCCTTTAACCTAAGTTATCAACCCAGTGTTATCAAAAACTATAATTCGGAATTTGACGATCGCCCTTTTAACTGCCCTGATCCTTGGGTTGTGCAGCCCGATCGCCATTTTTGCTCAAAACGTCGTCGCAATCAAATTCTCCGGCACTGCTGCGGGTGTCAGCACTCGCTACATCGGTGCAGTCGAAGGTAACATCAGCTTTGACCTCAAAGATTTGCAAGATTTGGGAATTAATACCTACCGGATTTACGGCGGGATGTCCCGCTGGGAACCGGAAGACGATGATGGTAAATACGGCTGGCCGGAAATCTCCCGAATTAAGGCAGATCCAAATATAATTAATTGGGCGCATTGGGATCAAATTATGACCGATCCGCCCAAAGGTAGCGATTATTGGTGGTCTGGAGAACCGGGCACAGTTTGGCAAGGCAATGCCAGGACTATTTTCAATACTCTCAAACAAGCAAATATTCGCCCGGTTGTCACTATTCGTAATGTGGACGATACCTGGAATCCGTCCTGGGCACTGCAACTGAATCCGCCGCGCGCCAAAGAAGATTGGAACGAGTGGTGGGAACACGTTTTTGCTACGGTTTATTGGTTGAACGTGCGTAACGATTACGGGGTTGATGATTGGGAAATTCACAACGAACCGGACAACCGCCTTCAGGGTTGGGGCGGGACTAGGGCTGACTATTTTGAGTTGGTTAAAGTGGCAAAAGATGCGATCGACTTTGTTTACAAAACTTATTTGCCTTCGCGCACATACCGCATCCACGGCCCGAAAACCGTAGGCGGCAGCAACTGGCCAGTTTATGCTTTGCGAGAAATTCCTAATTATTTCGATATTGTCAACTTTCACAATTACGATGCAGATATTTCTAACTACACTCGCAAAGTCCGCGGCTGGATGAAGGGAACTGTCCGCGCTAACTCCCAGCTTTGGGTGGGAGAATGGGGAAGTTATCAAATTAGCTATAACGATTTCTCTTTAGCTTTAAGTTTGATTAAAAATTTGATTCGAGGTTCCGAACCGGGGGATAATTATATTTACGGTAGTCACATATTCAGTTTGTATGACTGGGGAAAGCCGGGACTGCCAGAAGGTTTGCTGGGGCCAGGCGGCAAGCGGCGCGCGGGCTACTATGCTTTGCGGATGGGCATTCGGGCTTTGCAGGGCGGGAGACCTAGCTTTTTTCCTATCACTAACATTTCTGGTTTAATGGCAGTTGCCACTCGCGATGCTAGCAACAATGTTTACTTGCTGGCTGTCAACGACCAAGCTAAATCTTACAATATTAGTGCCGATATTTCGGCTCTAATTAAAGTCGGTAATGGTACCGTGCGGGAGTTCAGTCTGAGGTCAATGGATGAGGTTGTTGGTAGCTTGACCCTGAAGGGCGGTAATGCGACTTTTGCGGTGGCGGGGAACAGCGCTATTCTCATTAAGTTCGATCGCCCGAATTGAATTTCAAATCCTCTGGAGTCAGCATTGGGATAAGATAGAATTAGTTATTATCGGAATTATTTATTTTCTACCTGTTTCGCCCTGGAACCCTGGAACCCTGGAACCCTGGAACCCTTAATTGCACAACAGTTGAAATACCTAAATCGTCATGTTGTGATTCCCCTCCTGTCGCTGGTAAATTGGTAGCGTGCAGGTATCTTGCCTCAAACAGAATCCGAGCCAGAGTTCCGTTGAGGGCGATCAAGTAGGGTGCAGTCTAGATGATCGCAGAAATTATAGCTCGTAAACCCGCAGCCGTAGGCTAGGCGAAAAATTGCCAGCCCGTCAAAAGTCCCCCTCTGGCAGATAGCATTGGTTCTGACTTGTGATTAAGTAGTCAATTGTCAGGGATTGGCACGGAATTAATTTTCAATGCCAAGATGCTGGAAGTAGAGGTGAGTTTAATCGTACAGAAACTTTGATCGCGCACAGGAAACCTCGCGGGCAAAGCCTCTCAATCAATCTGCTGCCCGCGATCGGGTTTTTCCAACAAATATCATTTTTATGCCCCCTGATGTTTATTCCCTCCCTCAGTCAGGTCATTAACCGCAATCCCCTCACCGTCACCCCTGGGACGCCCATAGAAAAGGCGATCGAGCTGATGAGCAGCACAGGAGCCAGTTACGTCCTCGTGGTAGAACCGCGCGGGAATTTTCAACTCGGAAATCCCAGCAACGGGACTTCGCCACAATCGCGGGCAAACTCGGGTTTCTCTAACGGGCTACCGCGTGCGGTACAGCCATCCGTCAACGGGCCCAGTCTCAACGGCTCAAAAGCCAAGTATCCCGGTGGCCAGACACTGCTGGGGATTTTTACAGCGCGAGATGTCGTCCAGCTAAGTTCTATCGGCGCTGCTTTGAGGGGATTTGCGATCGAGCAAATCATGATCAGAACCGTAACTGTAGCCCGAGAATCAGAAATTCCCGACTTTTTTGCCTTAGCAAATCTGCTGGAAAAAAATCAGATCGGCCATTTGCCCGTCGTCAGCGACGCTGAAGAACTTGTCGGTTTAATTAGCTCTCAAAGCTTGGTAGAACTGTTGCAGATAATTGGGGAACCTGCACATAAAGCAAGCAGCGCTTCGCTGTCTGCGGCAGTGTTCGCGTTCCCTCCGCCGCTGCCAATTCCGCAGGCGAAACTAGAGCTACCAGCGAGTTTAATTAAACTTTATCAAATCCCTCAAATCGCAGCCTCGCGAATTATTCACGCTCCTGCTACTGCTTCGGTGCGCTATTTGGCGCAGTTGATGTTCAGACACAATGTTAGCTATGTATTAATCACTGAAACCCCCGAACAAAACTCGAATGGTGCTGCTCCAAATTCCAAATTTACAAATCCCAACCTCCACAAACTGGTTGGGGTGGTAAGTTCTCGGGACATCGTGCAGTTGCAGGCACTGGGAAGAGACTCGAACAAAATTAAAGCAGGAGCGATTTGCAACAGTTCGCCGCCGCTGATCCGATCGCACTCTACCCTGGAAGCAGCCCTCGCCTTGCTGCAAAAATACTACTGCCAGTTACCTTTATTAGTGATTAATGAAAACAGTCACCCGATCGGGATTGTCAATCCTAAAACCATCCTTTTACAAGCCCTGGATTCAAAATCTCTGCATTCTGGTTTGATCGCTTTGCAGCGCCAGCTAGAATCTAGCAACGCGCAATACAAAAGACTCTCCGCAGAGATACAGCGAACGGCAGTAAATTCCCACCTCGCTGCTGAAATTTCTGAAAACAGTTTCGCGGGGCCCCCAAATCTTCTCGCTACCGTCAACAATCAGGGGATTTGGGATTGGAATCTCGAAACTGATGAGTTTTTTTATTCGGCGCGCTGGCAAGAAATGCTGGGCTACAAAGAAGCGGAAATCTCGAATCGGCGATCGGAATGGTGGAGTCGCATCCACCGAGATGACATTGACGGAGTAAAAGCAGCTTTAGAAGATCACTTCGCACAAAAAACACCGGATTTTGCAGCAGAATATCGGATGTACTGCAAAGACGGCAGCACTGTTTGGGTGCTCAACCGGGGTCAAGTTTTGCGCAGCGCTGCGGGCAAACCGCTGCGGCTAGTCGGCACTCACACAGATATTAGTCCAAACAAGCAGTTAGAGCTCAAAAACTCCGATGTGCAGCAATTCCAAGTATTTGACTCTTTGAAAGCAACAGTCATTTTTCAGATGGATGCGGCGGGGATTTGGACATTTCTCAACCGCGCTTGGACTGAAATTACTGGTTTTTTGGTGGCAGAAAGTTTGCAAACTAATTTTTTAGATTGGGTGCATCCAGATGAATACGCGCAGTGTGGGGATTTATTAGAGTCTTTGCTGTCGGGAAAGTCGGAATTTTCTCGGCGAGAACTGCGATTGAAATACAATTCGGAATCGGGGAAAAAAGAATTGGGAATTCACCCTAATTCTGGCTTTATTTCAGTTGAAATATTTGCCCAAGTTCGGCTGAATTTGCAAGGTGAAATAACGGGAATATTAGGGACTTTTCATGATGTCTGCAACCGCGTCGCTGGAGTTGAGGAACTACGGGAAAGCGAGCGGGCAATTCGATCGCTCTACGAGGTAATGGTGGACTCGGAAGGCTCTTTTGACGAGCGAACAGCCCGGTTTCTGGCAATGGGTTGCAGTCAGTTTGGGATGGATATCGGGCTGTTAGGCAGGGTTTTGGGCGATCGCTACGAAGTGCTCGCGGCTTACGTACCGCAAGATTTTCCCTTCGGATTTGCTAAAGGAGACGGTTTTTCTTTAAGCAGAACTTTCGAGCGAGAGGTTTTGCGATCGATCGAACCTATTTCGATCGAATCAGCCGGCACTACTCAGTGGCGCAACCACCCCGCTTACGCCGTGCGCAGGTTGGAGGCTTTTGTCGGCACGCGGGTAATCGTGCAAGGGCGAGTTTTTGGCACTTTGAGCTTTACTTCCCGCACCGCTAAACCTCCTTTAAGACCGCTGAATTTGGAAATTTTAAAGTTGATGGGAAATTACATCGGCGCGGAAATTGCCCGGGAAGAACGAGAGCGAACTTTGCAGCGGCAGTACCAGCGCGTTTTGCTGCTCAAGCAAATTACTCAAAAAGTGCGATCGACCTTAGATACTCAAGAAATTTTTCAGACTACCGCCACTCAAATCGGCCGCGTCTTTGGTGTCAATCGCTGTACAATTCACACCTATCTTGCCCAACCTTATCCACACCTTCCTTGCGTCGCGGAATACTTAGAACCAGGCCACGAATCGGCATTAGATTTAGAGCTTTCTGTCACTTACAACCCCTACACAGAAAAACTGCTCGCTGAAGATATAGCCCTGGCATCTCCCGATGTGTTTGCCGATCCTTTGCTCGAATCTTCGGTGCCGATGTGCCGCCGCATCGGATTAAAATCTATGTTGGCGGTTCGCACTTCCTATCAAGGAGAACCGAATGGCATTATTACTTTGCACCAGTGCGATGCAACTCGACAGTGGACTCCCGACGAAATTGAACTGTTAGAAGATGTTGCCGCTCAAGTCGGAATTACCTTAGCTCAAGCACGACTCTTAGAAACCGAAGTTCAGCGACAGCAACAGTTAGCAGAGCAAAATGAAGCTTTGGAACAAGCTCGACAAGCGGCGGAAGTTGCTAACAGAGCTAAGAGCGAATTTTTAGCGACGATGAGTCACGAAATCCGCACTCCGATGAATGCGGTAATCGGGATGACGGGTTTGCTGTTGGATATGGAACTAACTCCAGAACAGCGGGATTTTGTGGAGACAATTCGCACCAGCGGCGATGCTTTGCTGACTATTATTAACGATATCCTCGACTTTTC
>JAYUGZ010000512.1:0-1554 GCA_043767465.1 Cyanobacteriota bacterium | reverse complement strand
CCGCAATCAATACATTGGGTTCGTGTTTCAACAGTTCAACCTATTACCACGGCTAACATCACTGGCGAATGTGATGTTACCGATGATTTATGCCGATGTCGATCGCTCCCAACGGATCGAGCAAGCTACCGAAGCATTAGTACAAGTCGGTTTGAGCGATCGGCTCCAGAATAGTCCCAATCAGTTGTCAGGCGGACAGCAACAGCGAGTCGCGATCGCCCGTGCCTTAGTCAATCATCCAGCCTTAGTCTTAGCGGATGAACCAACTGGAGCACTGGATTCTCAAACCTCTCAAGAGATTATGGATCTGCTCACAGAATTAAATCAACAAGGTACAACGATCGCGATTGTCACCCATGATGCCGATGTCGCCGCGAGGACAAAACGGGTGATTCGGATGCTTGATGGAGTAATTGTTGAATCGAAATAACCTCGATTCTCGCAAGCGAGAGGCTACGCCAACGCGATTAAGTTTAATATCTACAAATCCGTTGGTCTTTGACCTAATGGGAAATAGCTTTGTAAATAGTTTAATGTGAATCGTTTCGTTTCTGCTACCAGACGTTGCCGAAAACTTTTCTCTTGACTAAGAGACAACCACAGTAAAGTACCGATCGCTTTCACCAGTACAAAGGCGATCGCTTCATAATCGGCAGGTTGTAAATCTGAATAGTATTGGGACAAGGATGTTGCAAAATCCTGAATGAGTTGCACATCAGCAGCATTTTCGATTTCCTCTAATTCTGGAATCGTCCCCTGTACCTGCATGAAGATGGCATGATAGCCCGGACGATCGGTAAAAAATTGATCTGTGACATCAATGAGCCGATCGACATAGATGGATAAGGGCAGATTGTTCAGATCGATCGAGTCTAACTCTGCAAAGCGTTGGTGGAGTTGCTCTGTATATCGCATGGCTAACGCTTTCACAATTGCCCGCTTGTCAGGAAAAAACTGATAGAGCGAACCAATTGGCACTTTCGCACGGGCGGCGATCGCATTCGTCGTTGCAGCAGCATAACCCTCAGTAATAAACATCTGTTCGGCTACATCCAAAATCTGACTCACTCGCTCCTGACTTCGAGCCTGACGAGGTTGTCGCCGCATTCCAGATGATTTTGCTGAATCGATCGCCATTATTCTAACCAGCCTTGGAAGATATTTGAGCAATGCTCATATTTTACTTGACATAACATGAGCGTTGCTCGTATTGTATAAATATGAGTATCACTCATATTTTACCTGAATTTGCGAAGAAAGAGATTTTAGTCGATCGAGTTCTTCCTAACTATCTGGAGATTTTGTCATGAAACCACTTCAAACAATGCTGATTTTTAAGTCTTTCGTTGCCATGTTGATGGGTGATGACAGCCTGAAATCAGTAGGTGAAATGTCATATGCGTTGTTGGAAACTCCTGCTTTTGATTTGGCAGCGCAACATCTAAAACGCGATCCTGCTTGTGCCCAATTGATTGGCGATCGCTATATTCCCGCCGCCCACGATCTCAACCAATTGCTGACCTATCCTGAGAATTCCCTCGGTTATATCTATGC
>JAYUGZ010000511.1:0-1555 GCA_043767465.1 Cyanobacteriota bacterium | reverse complement strand
ATTTTGCCCAAGTCTTACAATGAAATGTCGGAATGCGATCGCATTATTTGGCTCGCCACTGAAATGCAAACTCGCCGCCCATTAATTCCCGCAGAATTGCCCTCTTCTCCCAAAACTTGCGAGACGATTAATACCTTCCGCATATTGCGGCAAATGCACCAGGAATTCGGCCCGGAAATTTGCGAAACTTACGTAATCAGCATGACCCACCATGTCAGCGATATGCTGGCAGTTTTGCTATTAGCAAAAGAATCAGGACTTTACGATCCAGCAACCGGAATTAGCAGCATTCAAGTAGTTCCTCTGTTTGAAACAGTGGAAGATTTGAAAAAAGCGCCGGAAGTAATGCAGCAGATATTTGAACTGCCACTTTATGGGGCTTTGCTAAGCGGAGGATACGCGCAGGAAATAGCGAAAAAAAGCGCACAAAATCCCCAAGCCACAATTCATAAGGTCAGATTGCAAGAGGTGATGCTGGGCTATTCGGACAGCAACAAAGATTCTGGTTTCCTCAGCAGCAATTGGGAAATTCAGAAAGCTCAAAAAGCTTTGCAAGTGGTTGCGGAAAACTACAATGTAGAGTTGCGGATTTTTCACGGCCGGGGCGGTTCGGTAGGGCGCGGCGGCGGCCCTGCTTACAAGGCGATCTTGGCTCAGCCTGGAAAGAGTATCAACGGGCGAATTAAGATTACCGAACAAGGGGAGGTTTTGGCTTCTAAATATTCTTTGCCGGAGTTGGCGCTTTACAATTTGGAAACTGTAGCGGCGGCGGTAATTCAAGCGAGTTTGCTGCACACTGGTTTTGATGGCATCGACTCTTGGAATGAGATTATGGAGGAGTTGTCGGCGAAATCGCGATCGCACTACCGTCATTTAATCTACGAACAGCCGGATTTAGTAGATTTCTTCCACCACGTTACCCCGATTCAAGAAATCAGCCAGTTGCAAATTAGTTCGCGCCCCGCCCGGCGTGGCGGCAAGAAAGACATCAGCGGTTTGCGGGCAATTCCGTGGGTGTTTAGCTGGACTCAAAGCCGCTTTTTGCTACCTTCTTGGTACGGTGTCGGCACAGCTTTGCAAGAGTTTTTGCTGGAGGAACCAGAAGAACATTTAAAACTTTTGCAGTATTTCTACTTGAAATGGCCATTTTTTAAAATGGTAATTTCCAAGGTGGAAATGACTTTATCGAAGGTAGATTTGCAGATTGCAGAACACTACGTGCGAGAGTTGGCTTTGCATGCTGACAAGGAGCGTTTTCAGGCTTTATTCGAGCAAATAGCGGCCGAATTTTACTTAATTCGGGATTTGGTTTTAAGTATTACCGGACACCAGAGTTTGTTGGACGGAGATCCGTCGTTGCAGCGATCCGTGCAGTTGCGAAATGCCACGATTGTGCCTTTGGGTTTGTTGCAGGTTTCGTTGCTGAAACGCTTGCGGCAGCACGGTACTGGCGGCATTCCGGGGGTGATTCACTCGCGTTACAGCAAGGGTGAATTGTTGCGGGGAGCTCTGCTGACAATTAATGGTATTGCTGCGGGGATGCGGAATACGGGCT
>JAYUGZ010000510.1:0-1555 GCA_043767465.1 Cyanobacteriota bacterium | reverse complement strand
TGGCTGTCAGTCAATGCTTTAACCCAAGAATTCCATCAAACTGAGGAATCCGAGCTACCCGCCGCAGCGCCGGAAGCTCCCAAAGTGCGCAAAACTAGCGAGAATTTTGATATCAACGACACGCGCCACGAGGGAGGTTATGCTTTGCGGAAATTGTTCCACGAGAGCGATCGACTGATTGTGGTCAAATACTCTGCTCCGAGTTGTGGCCCTTGCCACAGTCTCAAGCCGATTTTGAGTAAAGTAGTAGATGAGTTCGAGGGTAAAATTCACTACGTAGAAATCGACATCGAAGAAGATCCAGAAATTGCGGAAAATGCTGGCGTCATCGGTACGCCGACGATTCAGTATTTCAAAGACAAAGCTTTGGTGACTGATCTCAAAGGAGTTAAGCCGAAAAGTCAGTACCGCGAGTTAATTGCCAGCAATTTGTAGGACTTACTCGCGGGTGGTCAGAAACCGGGTTTTTCAGGAAAATCGCCCTGTAGCTGGATAACCCACAAAAACCCGGTTTCTTGAGTCGCAGCGGGTGATTAGTATTCGGCGACTAAGGGAGAGAATTTTTGACGGTTTCGGTTTTTTTCACCTAGGTGCTACTAAAATCGAAAAATCTCATATTGGTCGATCGCAATTATAGCAACCGTACCCGACGCTTAGAACATTCTTAATTCCTAAAACCTCTTCTATCCGTTACACAATCCGTTACACAATCCGTTGCCGAACTTCCTTCATAAATATGACTCAAAGCCGCCTCCGACTGCCACGATTTCTCAAACTTACCTCACCCTCAAGCCTGTCAATGCAAATGATGTGGGCGGGTTTGGCAATCACCGCCGTGTTTGTATTGGTAGCCACCTTGTCTCCAGCGATGCAAGCGTGGGGATGGCTGCAAAATCCTACCGATGCTTTGATTAATCCCATCCATGAACCGCCGTCAGCGAATTATTGGTTTGGGACTAGCCGCAGTGGCTACGATGTTTTTTCCCGCACGCTGTTTGCTTCGCGGGCGGCTTGGCAAGTAGTGATTTTAGCCACAGCTTTGAGTTTGTTTATCGGCGTGCCGCTGGGTTTGGTTAGCGGTTATTTGGGCGGTAAGCTCGATCGCGTGTTGTTATTTTTAATGGATACAATTTATACTTTGCCGGGATTGCTGCTTTCCTTAACTCTAGCATTTGTAGTGGGAAGAGGAGTATTCAATGCTGCGATCGCCCTGAGCATTTCCTACATCCCTCAATACTACCGCGTCGTCAGGAATCACACCGCCAGCGTCAAAACCGAATTATTTGTCGAAGCCGCCCGCGCAATGGGCGCTGACACTTGGACAGTCCTTTCGCGCTACCTATTTCTCAACGTGATTCAGAGCGTACCGGTGCTGTTCGCCCTCAACGCCGCCGATGCAATTCTAACATTAGGAGGCTTAGGATTTCTCGGTTTAGGACTTCCCGAAGAAACTCCAGAATGGGGACACGATTTGCGTTTAGCCCTGGATGCGTTACCTACTGGCATTTGGTGGACGGCTTTGTTTCCCGGTTTGGCGATGACTTTGATGGTGGTG
>JAYUGZ010000509.1:0-4076 GCA_043767465.1 Cyanobacteriota bacterium | reverse complement strand
AGCAGCAGTTGCCGCGATGGTTTCTACCACCGAATTATCAGACAGTTTCTTGATGACCAGATTGCCAGTGCCTTTTTGAATGGCTTCACTGAAGTTGATAACTAAGTTAGCAGCAACTGCAACGCCTGTGGCATTATCAACCGGAGTGAAACTGCTGGCTGTCGGTGCGATTGTATCGGCAGTGATAACTGTTCCTGTTCCTTGGAAGCTATAACCAGGAGAAGTATTTTTACTGCTAAAGTTGACCTTAGCATTCCCAGTCGTAAAAGTAGGTAACGCGGTGAAGTTGGCTTTGTATAGGGTGGTCGGTGAAGCCACGTTTGGCCAAGCCGCACCGCCGAAATTCAGCCAAGCCACATTAATCACTTTATCAGTGGAGGGGTCGTTATCTTCATCCAGGGTGTCCGCCTCGCTCGTGCCGATAGTCGGTGCTACGGGAGTTGACAATACCCCTGGATTCGCAAAATTGACAAAGTTAAGCTTGGAAGAATCGTAGTGCAGTTTAAATCCGAAGGAGGATGCCAGGGTGCTGTTGTTATCCGATGTGGAATACTTGGCATCAATTGAAACTGAACTACCCGGAGCTACATTCTGAGTGGTGGCGATCGCGCTAATATTTTGAGTAGCACCACTATTAGTAATTACGCTATTACTAGATGCAGGGGCTGTGGGCAGATAGGAGCTTAAGAATTGCTGAATCTGAGTCGCAGTAGTGCGAGTAGCACCAGTACCAATGACTCCATTAGTTAGGGTAGTACCAGTAAAACCAAACAGATGGCGGGCAATCAAAACCCCGTCGGTGGCTCCCTGGGCTCCATTGTTACCATCAGCATCTAAACTGACCGGTGGTGCCAGAGTCAAGACTGCGGATGTGGGTGAAAAGCTATATCCAGGGGAGGCGTTATTACTGCTAAAGTTGACGTTTGTGCCTGTGTAGGTGGATGATGCCGTGAAGTTGGCTTTGTATAAGTTAGCGGGTAGAGCAGTATTCGGCCAAGCCGCACCACCGAAATTCAGCCAAGCCACATTAATTACTTTATCGGTGGCGGGGTCGTTATCTTCGTTCGCGGTGTCTGTCTCGGGAGTACCGATAGTCGGTGTTACGGGAGTTGACAACGGATTGGTAAGATTGACAAAGTTTAGTTGTGAGGAGTCGTAGTGCAGCTTAAATCCGAAGGAGGATGCTAGGGTGCTGTTGTTATCGGATGTCGAATATTTGACATCGACTCCGACGGAGTTATTGGGCCTGAAGCCTTTGGTGGTTTGATTTCCGGCGGTAGCACTATCAAAGTCCGGTGTAATTGTCTGTAGTATCCCGCCGACGGTTTTGAAATTCCAAGTGCTATTTCCGGTAATACCAGCATAATTGTTGCCAGCAATATCTTTAATTGCACCGTTGGCAATTTCCACGTAGTAATCAGTGCCTTGCCCTAAATCTGCTGTGGGATTAATCGTGAGTTGAGTACCACTAACTGTGACATTAGCAGCAGTTGCCGCGATGGTTTCTACAACCGAATTATCAGACAGTTTCTTGATGACCAGATTGCCAGTGCCTTTTTGGATAGCTTCGCTGAAGTTGACAACTAAGTTAGCACCAACTGCAACCCCTATGGCATTATCAGCGGGAGTGAAACTGCTGGCTGTGGGTGGGGTGATATCGGCGGCGGTGGCAGTTGTGAAATTCCAGGTGCTATTTCCGGTAATACCAGCATAATTGTTGCCAGCAATATCTTTAATTGCACCGTTGACAATTTCCACGTAGTAATCAGTGCCTTGGCCTAAATCTGCTGTGGGATTAATCGTGAGTTGAGTACCACTAACTGTGACATTAGCAGCAGTTACAGCTATGGTTTCTACCACCGAATTATCAGACAGTTTCTTGATGACCAGATTGCCAGTGCCTTTTTGGATGGCTTCGCTGAAGTTGACAACTAGGTTAGCAGCAACGGCAACTCCTGTGGCATTATCAGCGGGAGTGAAACTGCTGGCTGTGGGTGCAGTTGTATCGCCAGTTGTAGCAATATTTAGTTGAATCGAACCTGTAGCACTCTGATAACCATCAACCGCAATTTGATAGGTTGTCCCGGCTGTCGCATTCAGGCTGATCAGGCTAGTGTTACTCCCCCCTCCATCATCATCAAAGCTAATCAGACTTAGGTTGTTAACCGCCGCCCCTGTGAAAATGGACAAGTAACTATCAAAATTACTGCCCTTTGTGTCTACCACAAAAGTATTGCTACTGGGTGCAGTCCAAGACCACCACACCGAGTTAGTTGTCCCATTTTGGATAGGTTCACCTACTTCTCCCGTGGCTCCAATATTTGAGCCTGTGGTACTCACAGGTGCGCCACTTAGCAGAATCCGGTTAGCAAAGTTATCATTACCCGTCGATGGTGGTGGGGTAGAGCCGGTCAAAGCATTGTTAATATTCAACCGACCTCCTGAAACAGTCTTACCACTCAAAGCGGAAATAGGATCAGTTGTTTGCAGCAGCTTGTCTTTAACTTGCTGTGCTGTCCAAGTGGGATTTTGAGACCACAGCAACGCCGCCGCCCCGGTGACATGGGGAGATGCCATTGATGTCCCAGAGATGGTATTGTAGCTAGAGTTAGGCCAGGCGCTATAGATATCCGATCCGGGCGCTCCTAAATCAACACTGGTGGCTCCATAGTTGGAGAAAGAGGAAAGTCCATCGGTGCGGGTGGTTGAGGCAACAGAGATAATATTAGATAGGTTGTAGCTGGCAGGATAAGCAGGCGTTATGTCTGTGTTCAGTGAACTATTACCCGCCGCGGCAATAAATAAAGCTCCCTGTTGTCCGGCGCTATTGATGGCATCGGATAGGGCTTGACTGTAGCCTCCGCCTCCCCAAGAGTTATTAGTAAGTTTGACTCCCTTCGCCGTTGCATAGTTAATGGCCAAAATCGCATCAGATAGAGAGCCCGAACCACTATCATTTAAAAACTTAAGTGGCATAATCTTGGCATTCCAAGCAACCCCTGTCACTCCAACTCCGTTATTGCCTTTTCCCGCAATGGTTCCCGAAACATGGGTACCATGTCCGTTCACATCCATCGGGTTATTGTCGTTATAGGCAAAGTCCCAGCCGCGAGTGTCGTCTATATATCCGTTATTGTCGTTATCGATGCCATCGCCAGCGATTTCCCCTGGATTTGTCCAGATATTTCCCACTAAGTCGGGGTGGTTGTAATCAACCCCCGTATCAATAACGCCGATAACTAAGTTGGGGTTTCCCTTTTGAATATCCCAGGCTTCCGGGGCGTCGATGTCTGCATCGGCTGTTCCCCCACTTTGACCTGTGTTGTTGAGTCCCCATAATTGGGTATAGCCTGGGTCATTGGGAGTTGTGGCTTGGGGTGTAATTGTGGCTAATTTTTCTTGAGCAGGACTCGTTTTTTGGATATCCTCAAGGGTGATGATATAATCCGGCTCTATGTATTCAATGCGGGGATCGTTCTTATAAGCGGATATTGTTTGTTCAACCTTTCCTGAAGGAATCTGCCAAATGTCAATGCCAAGTTGTGAAGCTTTGGTGACGTTGGTCACTCCGATTTCTGCCTGCAAGCTGGTAATTTGAGTTGAATTTGTGGTGGGTCTCAGTTTGACTATTACACGATTGGGGTTAAAGTTTGTAGCCATGATATCGTATTTTTTCCTTTTTTTCTGGGTGGTGGTTAC
Organism: Cyanobacteriota bacterium; assembly: GCA_043767465.1. GTDB lineage: Bacteria > Cyanobacteriota > Cyanobacteriia > Cyanobacteriales > Microcoleaceae > Microcoleus. The sequence continues at coordinate 377 of JAYUGZ010000509.1, read as the reverse complement.
TTTTGTCTCGCGCGTCGTACAAATGCACGCGAGTTCAACTGAACGAGCAAAAGTTTAGAAAGTCGTTAAACTCGCTTCACTTTGGGTCGCTATGTATCTATCAGGAGTGGGCCGGAGTTTTTATGCGTTTTGTAACAAAACTTTACACAAGCGGTGCGATCGCCCGTAGGACAGGGCACTGGAAAATTTTATCTTGTCAAAATAAAATATTATATCGCTCCAATTTCTAGAGCCACCACACAGTGGCGTAGTTTTTCATACTCATGTATGTAGTTAATTTGGTAGTGCCCTGAAGGAAAGGATCGAGAGAATAAAACTGAATTCAAAGAAAAGTAGGCATTTAGAGTTGTAAACTAGCATTGTAATGATGTACGAAG
>JAYUGZ010000508.1:0-10129 GCA_043767465.1 Cyanobacteriota bacterium | reverse complement strand
CTAGTAAACTGGGGAAAAGAGGCGATCGCGATCGTCCGCGAAGCCTATCCCGAAAGCCTCTGCACCGCCGAACTCGACTGCGAAATCGAAAGCACCCGCTTGCTGAACACACTAGGCTTGGATTCTAGCCACACCGACACCACCCTCAGCGGTTACTTGTCAGCAGAATTAGTCCGCGGCGAAGATTTCCTCAACATTTGGGATGGCGAAACCGAACGCGGCACTCTCGATTTAACCACCAGCGCCAAGCGGGTTTTGCAGCGATTGGAATGGGCGAAAGAGAATGTAGCCCCCGCCACGGGCCGCGTGCCGGTACTGTTTACAGCCAAAGCAGCCGATTTGCTGTGGGGGACTGTTTGTGCGGCGTTGAATGGCAAACAGGTACTCGAAGGTGCTTCGCCTTGGAGCGATCGATTGGGCCAACAAGTGACATCGCCCCTTGTCACGCTCTCGCAGCAGCCGGATATTGGGCCCTATAGCTGTCCTTTTGATGACGAAGGAACTCCCACTCGGGCGATCGTCTTTATCAAAAATGGAGTGTTGCAGCTATTTTATACCGATCGCACCACCGGACGAGCCTTGGGTAGCGGCACCACCGGCAACGGATTTCGCCCCGGTTTGGGCAGTTATCCCACGCCGAGTTTGTTCAATGTTTTAATTAAACCAGGAGTGCGATCGTTAATTGACTTAATCGCTCAATTAGACGACGGAATTGTTATCGATCAAATGCTCGGCGGCAGTGCCGGAATTTCCGGCGATTTCTCAATTAACGTCGATCTCGGCTACCGAGTCAAAAAAGGTCAAATAATCGGCAGAATCAAAGACACAATGGTAGCAGGCAACGTCTACAGCGTCCTCAAACAATTAGTAGAATTAGGAGGTGACTCCGAGTGGAACGGTTCTTGCCACACACCATCTGTAATTGTAGAAGGATTGTCCGTTACCGGCAAAAACTAAAGAAATGGGGCATGGGGCATCGGGCATCGGGCTTGGTAATCGGTAATCGTTAGTAGTTAGTGGTTAGTGGTTACTTGTTAGTAGTTTTTATAATGAAAAATAACCAATTCCCAATTCCCAATTCCCAATTCCCAATTCCCAATTCCCAATTCCCAATTCCCAAACATAATATGCGTATTTGTTTTATCGGCGATTCTTTCGTAAACGGTACCGGCGATCCAAAATATCTTGGTTGGACAGGACGAATCTGCGTGGCCGCCAGCGGACAAACACCAGATATTACCTACTATAATTTAGGAGTGCGGGGAGAAACCAGTACCGATATAGAAACTCGGTGGTTCAACGAAATTTCTAGCCGTTTACCTCACTACTGCGACGGCAGAATACTATTTTCCTTTGGCCTCAACGATACTTACCTAGAAAACGGAAAAACTCGCGTCGCCCTTGAAAAATCAATTGAAAATCTCCGTTATATCCTCAATTCTGCCAAAGCAATAGCGCCTGTTTTAATGATAGGCCCGCCGCCAGTTATTGATGTCGAGCGTACAATCAGAATAGCTAATTTATCCGAACAGTTTTCCCAAGTTTGCAGCGAGTCAAACGTCCCTTATTTGGATATTTGCACCCCGCTGCAAATATCAGAAATTTGGCTAAAAGAACTTACCCAAAATGACGGTTCTCATCCCCGCGCCTTCGGTTATTCTGAATTAGCTAAAATAGTTCACAATTGGGACGGTTGGAAAGCTTGGTTTAAAAATATTAATATATCAGATGGAGAGACGGTAACGCTGTTTAGAGCCGTCGGCCAAAAAGAAATGGAATTAATTAAAGAAAGCGATTTCCTGGCATTTCCGCCGCGGCTATCTTTTCAGCCTATTTTTTATCCCGTACTTCACAAAGCATACGCCATCCAAATTGCGCGAGATTGGAACACAAAAGATGCAGCATCGGGATATTTTGGCTATGTAACCCGGTTTCGAGTTTTGGCTGAATTCTTAAAAAAATATCCCGTGCAAACTGTCGGTAGTTCGATTCACCAAGAGTATTGGATTCCAGCAGAAGAGTTGGCAGAATTTAATCGCAATATTATCGGAAAAATTGAGATTTTTGCTGAATATCAACCGTAAAATAGGAGTAATGACAGATGTTAGATTTTAATCAGTTTGAAGTTGTGAGTTTTGACTGCTACGGCACTCTCATAGATTGGGAAAGCGGCATCTTGCCAGTTTTGAGACAATTGCTGTCTAACCGCGAAATCGATTTGAGCGATGACCGAACTTTAGAACTGTTTGCTGAGTTTGAATCGGAACTGGAAAAAGACAAAAATAATTATATCAAATATCGGCAAATATTGCAAGAAGTAGTGGAAAAATTGAGTCAAAGATTTAATTTTGAACCGACAGAAACAGAATTAAACAGTTTGGCTGAGTCTGTCAAAAATTGGCAGCCATTCCCTGATACAGTCGCAGCTTTGCAAGCGCTCAAGCAAAAATATAAACTGGCGATAATTTCCAATATTGATGATGATTTGTTTGCGGGGACGGCGAAACACTTACAAGTCGAATTCGATTGGGTGATTACTGCGGAACAAGTGCGATCGTACAAACCGTCAATTCGTAACTTTGAAATCGCCCTAGAAACAATGGGAATAGCACCGGAAAAACTCTTGCACGTTGCTCAAAGTGTGTATCACGACATTGTACCGGCCGCATCGATGGGAATATCGACTGTTTGGGTAAATCGGAGACACGATAAAACAGGATTTGGGGCGACATTGCCGGCAAATGGCAAGCCAGATTTTGAAGTACCGGATTTGCAAACGTTGGTGGAGGCGATCGCATAAATAACCGCAGATGTACGCAAAATCTTGTATCTGCGTGCACCTGCGGTCAAAAATCCGCGACTAAGCTAGATGAAAGTGAAATAAGGGCGATCGAGATTCAAATTAGCCACTTGCACCCAGAATCTTGACTTAAATTCCCGGTTTTTGCGTCCTGGAATCTAGAACTAACTAAGTATTTTTGTAAAAAAAAAACAGTTTCTGCATCTCGGAATGTTGAGTTAAATTGCGAAGAGTAAATCTCGATTAAAATCCGATAGAATTAAGAATTACTCTTGACTCGAATTGGCTAACTTAGCTAAGGTGTCAGAGAAATTTAATAAATTCTCGCTCGTCAATCAAGTCAAAGCTAATCAATCTTTGAAAATTTTCGGAATTTGGGTATTACTATGAACTCCAAAATCTTGACTGGACTGCTGACAGGGTTAGTTATTTCGAGTGTCACAAGTTTAATAAATTGTCAACCCAGCGAGGCGCGAAACAATAGCTTGGTTTCCAGGATTCCCATTAATGCGAGTCGGGTAGATGTGTCAGTCCCCGTGGCGATCGAGCTCTCGGCGGCAGAGCAGACAGCGGAGGAGTTTTATAATCAGGCTAGGGAGAAGTACGACAAAGGAGATTATCAGGGTGCGATCGAGGCTTGCGATCGAGCGATCGGGCTTAACCCCAACTATGTTGACGCCTACATCGGTCGGGGTAATGCCCGCGATGACTCAGGAGACAGGCAGGGAGCGATCGCCGATTACGACCAAGCCCTGAAAATTGACCCCAACTATGCCTTTGCCTACTACAATCGGGGTGTTACCCGCTTAAGGTTAAAAGACAAGCAAGGTGCGACAGAAGATCTCCAAAAAGCCGCAGACTTATTTCAGCAAGAAGGAAACAAAGAGCTTTACCAAAAGGCACTAAACCTCATTGAAATACTTCAATAAACGCCCTCAAATCCTCACTAATGTACTACACAAAGCGATTTTTTGCTAAAGTCGAGCCTCGGAGACAATTCGCAGGGAATCAACCATATTTATGCCGTACATTTCCATCCCTAAACAATTTAGGGAGCCATCCAGGGTCATCGAATCTCAACTGTTTTTACGACCAAAACGCCTCGCCATTTTTGAAGCTTGCCTGATTGGTTTAGTCGCCGGACTCGCAGGCGTTTTCCTCAAATTAGGAGTCGGATGGCTGGGCAGTTGGCGAGTAGCAACCTCCACAGTAATTCCAGCTTGGATCTTACTGCCCAGCGTCGGTTTATGCGGCGGATTGCTAACAGGTTTCTTGGTTGAACGTTTAGCTCCCGAAACTGCCGGAAGCGGCATTCCTCACGTCAAAGCTGCTCTCGGCGGCGTCAATCTTTCCTTAGATTTGCGAGTTGCTGTCGCCAAACTTCTCACGACAATTTTAGCAGTTGGTTCCGGTTTAACTCTCGGAAGACAAGGCCCAACTGTCCAAATTGGAGCATCCTTAGCTGGCTGGATCGGTCACTTAATGCCCACTTCCCCAGACTACCGCCGGCAATTGATTGCTTGCGGTGCAGCGGCGGGATTAGCTGCTGGTTTCAATGCTCCCATTGCCGGAGTTTTGTTTGTCGTTGAAGAACTCCTCCACGATGTTTCGGGATTGACTTTAGGGCCTGCAATTATCGCTTCATTTATCGGTGCAGTTGTATCGCAACTTTTGGGCGGAGATTCTTTAAATTTGAACCTGCGCGAGTACCAAACCAGTTTTACTGCTCAGGAAATCCCCTTCTATATACTGTTAGGAGTTTTAGCAGGATTGCTGGGAGCTTTATTCAGCAAAGGGATTATTGCTAGCTTGCAATTTAACAAGCGAACCCTTAAATTAGCCTTGCCTGCAAGAATTGCTCTAGCTGGCATAATCTGCGGTTCAGTAATAGCTGTTCTGCCAGAAAATTTCCGAAACAATACGGGTTTGCGGGAGTTTTTGCTGACCGGGGAAGCTAACGGTATAACGAGTTTAATTGCTTTTGTCGCTCACTTTTTTCTGACAATCATTTCTGCTGCTTCTGGAGCTCCGGGAGGATTGTTTGCTCCTTCCCTGGTTATGGGTTCTGCACTTGGTCACATCGTGGGTATTTTGCAAGCAAATTCCCTGGGTGTCGGTTTGCCTACAACCTATGCTTTGGCGGGCATGGGAGCGTTTTTTTGCGCGGTTTCGAGGGCGCCGATTACGGCGGTAGTAATTGTCTTTGAAATTACGACTGATTTCAAATTAGTGCTACCATTGATGATCTGTTCTGTTGTTGCTTATTTAGTTGCAGAAAAGGTAGATAATGGCTCGTTGTACGATCGCCTTTTGGAGTTTAACGGCATTCAACTAACCAAGGCAAAACCTGCAACTGATACTCTCAGCGACTTAATCGCAGCTAATGTCATGCAGCGCCGAGTTGAAACTCTTTCGAGTCTACTGACTTTTGATGAAGTAATGCAGGCGTTTTCGCGATCGAGCCACCGCGGTTTTCCGGTAGTAGAAAATGGTAAATTAGTCGGCATTATTAGCCAAACCGATTTAGCAAAAGCCAGCGATCGCAATTTGTCCGGTAAGTCCCTGCTCAAAGAATTTATGACTGCACAGCCGATCGCAGTCAAAGCCAAGGATACCCTAAGCGAGGTACTATACAGACTCAATCACTACAATATCAGCCGCTTACCCGTCGTAGAAGGACGGCATTTAGTCGGAATCATTACCCGCAGCGACATAATCCGAGTAGAATCCGATCGCCTCAGCGGAGAAACAACCCAAGGCCCCCACCCAGAACCATCCTATGTAGTCTATCAAACCAGAGCTCCGCAAGTCGGAAACGGCCGATTATTAGTGCCACTTTCCAACCCGCAAACAGCACCCGCCTTGCTGCGACTAGCTGCGACAATTGCGCGCGATCGCAATTACGAATTAGAATGCCTGCAAATCATCATAGTACCGCGCAACAGTTCCCCCTCAGAAAGCACAGTACGAACCACAAAAAGCCGCCGCCTCCTGCAACAAGCCGAGCGAATTATTCGCAATTGGAACTTGCCAGTACACACTCAAATCCGGGTAGCTCACGACGTGCCCCACGCGATTTTAGACACAATTAGGGAGCGACACATCGACTTAATTTTGATGGGCTGGCAAGGCGAAATTTCCACAACTGGACGCATTTTTGGCGATGTAGTCGATACCGTAATTCGGCAAGCTGGTTGCGAGGTAGTTTTGGTGAAGTGGAGCGAAAAACTATTAGTAACACGCCAGAAAAATGAGTTTTTCGCGGATAGCAGTGTCCGGGAATATGCGTCTACAGAATGGCAGTTAAATGCCGCAGGAGTTGATGACGCAGAAAATTCCCAATTTGCGGCATCAAGTTCATCAGCGACTCCCGACACTGAACTTTCCCCGCCGAATTCCGACATTCCAACGCCAGAATTGGGACTGCACACGCTGATGGGTTTGCAGCGCTGGTTGGTGCCAATTCGCGGCAGTTACAAGCAAGCTGCGGCTTTGCGGCTGTTACCTGCTTTCGTGGCTGCGAGTGCTCTACCCGAGATTAAATTGTGTCAAGTTCATCAGCCTTCTGTTGCAGAACCCGATCGCGTAGAATTAAAGCAAGCTGCGGATTTTATCAAGCGCAGGGTTAGCTGTTCGGTAGTAGCGACTGCGGTTTGCGCTAAGTCGGTTTCTGATGCTTTAATTGATTTGGCTCAGAACGATCAGTGTGATGCGATAGTCCTAGGAGCGAGCCGCGAAGGACTCCTAAAACAGGTGATTCAGGGAAACATCCCGGAAGCTGTGGCGCGCGGTTGCGACTGTACAGTCATTTTAGTGCGATCGGCCAATTAGTCATTAGTTAGTTGTTAGTTGTTAGTTGTTAGTTGTTAGTTGTTATTTGTTATTTGTTATTTGTTGTAGTCTTGTTCCCAGGCTCTGCCTGGTAACACATACCCGGAGGCTCTGCCTCCAATAACCAATAACCAATAACCAATTCCCCATGCCCAATTCCCCATGCCCAATTCCCAATAAAAATGGTTCACTTTAACGTCGGCTTTCAACACTTTAACTCCTTCGCCGACATTACGCTATCCCTAGCGACAACATTAGACAAAATGGGGATTCCTATTTCGGTCGAACCTTCAACAATCGCCTCTCACGTCACCCGCAATTCCACAGCCGAAGAAAACCGCCTGCTAGCCAAGTGGATGAACACCCCACCATCAGATTTATTTCAAATTAAATGGTCTCATTACTGGAAACCTTATTTTTTAAAAGAACTCAAAGGACACCTCAACTTAGAATTTTTTGCGATCAATTACGAATTCGCTAAAAACGATGATGATCATGATTACTGGATATACGATGCTGTCAACAATTCATCCCACATCCTAGCCGTAAGCGAATATTCTAAAAAAGTTTTAATCAAAGCTGGCTGTCCGGATAAAAAAGTCTCAGTCATACCTCTCGGTTTCAATCCTTTAATCTCGCAACTCCATACTTCCAGACCGCAAAAAACGCCAAAAGATATAAAATATATTCTGCACATGACTAATTCTTTTGATTTGTATAGATTTGGAACAGACCTCGCCATTCAAGCTTTTTATCAAGAATTTAAAGATGATGCCAACGTAGAATTAATTATCAAAGATGGCGGCAAAAATCCTGATGTCATAGTAGAACATCTCGTAAATATCGAAAAACAATTCGGCAAGTTAAAGTCAAAAGTTCAGATCAGACCTAAATTTTGTACTAAAGCAGAACTAGCTGATTTATACTTATCAGCAGATGCTTTTTTAGCTCCATTTCGCGGTGAAGGTTTTGCGATCAAAATTTTGGATGCCTTTGCTGCGGGTTTACCCGTCGCTATGACTATGTATGGCGGCCCGACGGAGTACGCCAACACAGCTAACTGCTATCCCATTGCTTACGATCTAATTCCCGTCGGAGAATGTTACGATACTCAGTATCTAAAAATCCGAAATTCTCCACATTGGGCCGAACCAAATGTTCAGTCTGTTCGCCAGCAGTTGCGGAAAATTGTTGAAGACCCAATGCGCTTTCAGGTTGCTCAAAAAGCTAGAGAGACGGCAGATTTATTTAATTGGGAAGCTGCCGCTAAAAAATTGCTAAAATTAATGCGAGAGTTGTTTTAGGAGCGGCAATTATGGGACTCGAACGCAAAATGTTTAGAGGAATGTTTTCACCTACCGAAGTGGTGAGATTGAAGCAGCCTTGTTTTACTCCGGGGCGATTGTTTGAACCAGGAAAATATAACGCCGCCGATTTGCCAGATGTCGCTTTTGATATGGGTTTGGTAGACCATTTACCGCCAGTAAAAGGCAATAGTGCAGCCGAAAATCTCAACGCCCAAAACCCACAAGCTCAAAACCTTGACGAGTAAACTCCAATTCGACAGTTCGGACTTCAGTCCTAAAAAACATCGGTTTGATCGTGCGGACTTCAGTCCTGAAAAATCACATAATCACAGAGTTAAGTTCTGACTGGGAAAAAATCCAGCCAATTTAACTATTTTGCTCCCGGTAAGGTGCGCACTGCGCACCCTACAAATACAGAGTGTGCGTCTTGGGATGTGGAACAAAGACCTAGCCAATTTAAGCATTATGCTCAATCTGGGCAATTAACTCATTCAAAATTTTACTAGCTTTATCATTCTCAATCTGACAAGTTCCGGCATTCTGGTGCCCGCCACCACCATATCTTAACATTAACTCCCCAATATTAGTTTGAGAAGTTTTGTTAAAGATTGACTTACCAACTGCGAAAACAGTATTTTGTTGTTTCAGTCCCCAAAGTGCATGAATCGATATATTGCACTCGGGGAACAAAGCGTAAATCATAAAGCGATTCCCCGCATAAATCACATCTTCGTTGCGCAAATCCAAGACTACTAACTTATCATAAACTTTGGCGCAGCGCTGTATTTGCTCTTTAAATTTTTCTGCTTGGTCGAAGTAGAGGTCTACTCTTTCTTTCACGTCAGGAAGCTGCAAAATTTCATCAATAGTATGACTTTTGCAGTAATCGATTAACTGCATCATTAACTGATAGTTGGAAACTGTAAATTCTTTAAATCTGCCCAATCCGGTTCGCGCGTCCATTAAAAAGTTTAACAGCACCCATTGTTCGGGATGCAAAACCTCTTCTTTAGCAAATTTAGCGGAATCTGATTTGTCAACGGCCGCCATCATCGCCTCGGAAATTTCAGGAAACTTTGCTTGGCTGCCATAATATTTGTACAGCACCCTAGCTGCGGAAGCTGCATAGGGGTCGATGATGTGGTTGATTTTGATTTTGTCGTGTCTGAGAGTTTCGCTGTAATGGTGGTCGAAAGCGAGATGAACTCCTTCGACATAGGGTAAATTGGTGCTAATATCGTTATTTGTAATTTCGATTTTTCCATCCTGCATATCTTTAGGATGCACGAATTTAATCTCATCGATCATATCGAGTTCTTTGAGCAAAACTGCACAGACAAGACCGTCAAAATCGCTGCGGGTGACTAATCTGTATTTTTTAGTGAGTGGCATATGCTTCGGTGATTGGGAGGGACTGAGTTATAAGACAATATAGCGTATTAGTCGATCGCTAAACAATATGAACGCAAACCCTTATGCTTGGATAGACAAGGCCCTGGACACTGTTCGCCGCGCCGATTGGTATCGATCGCCACAATCGATCGAAAGTTGTCCCGGGTCTGTAGTAAAATTAGCAGGGCGACGGCTGATTAACTTTGCCAGCAACGATTATCTGGGACTTGCCGGCGATGACAGGCTAATTCAAGCGGCGATAGCTGCAACTAAGGAATTTGGTACCGGTGCAACGGGTTCGAGGTTGGTGGGCGGACACCGCGATTTGCACCGACAGCTAGAACAAGCTATAGCTAATTTAAAACAAACTGAAGATGCTTTAGTATTCAGTTCGGGATATTTAGCGAATTTAGGGGCGATCGCATCGGTTGTCGGCAAGCGTGATTTGATATTATCTGACAAGTACAACCATTCGAGCCTAAAAAACGGAGCCACACTCAGCGGTGCAACAACGCTAGAGTACAATCATTGCCATCTTGAAGATTTAAAAGCCAAGCTAGAGCAAAATCGCGCCAAATACCGCAAGTGTTTAATTATTACCGATAGCGTCTTTAGCATGGACGGGGACTTGTGCCCGCTGCCCAATTTGTTAGCTTTGGGCGAGCAATTTAACTGTATGGTATTAGTAGATGAAGCTCACGCTACAGGAGTTTTCGGTGCTAGCGGTGCTGGTTGTGCAGAACATTTCGGCTGTACGGGATTGCCGCTAATTCAAGTTGGCACACTCAGCAAAGCTTTA
>JAYUGZ010000507.1:0-4092 GCA_043767465.1 Cyanobacteriota bacterium | reverse complement strand
TTAGATATCGGCGGGCATTCTGACTTGAGAAACAACAAGTGTTTCATTACAGTTGCGGGACAGCGCCGGACTTGCACCGAACTTTCCCCGTTTCCTCTGGCGGCTGCTCCCCGCTAGAACCGATCGCGAAATCAAATCCTACCACACTTGCCGCCATTTCCCAAAAAAGTTATCTTGGTAAAAGCAAGTTTTAATATCTACCCACATAAATTAACCCAGTTCGTAGTAAGGACTTTAGTCCTCTGATATTTCTGCGGACTGAAGTCCGAACGATCAAACCTTATGAACAACGCTTTTCCTGACTTTTCCACACATGGCTATCAAGTAACCCGCGAACTCGGATACAACAGTCTGGGCGGCCGCGTCACCTATCTCGCTACAAAAATTAACACAACAAACTCCGTTGTGATTAAGCAATTTCAATTCGCCCAATTAGGTGCTAGTTGGACAGAATACGATGCTTACGAACAGGAAATCAAAGTGCTCGAAAGTTTGGATTTCCCGGGAATTCCCCGCTATCTCGATGCTTTCGGGACTGACAGCGGATTTTGCATGGTACAAGAATACAAAAATGCCGAAAGTGCGATCGCCCGGACTTTCTCGCCGCCGGATATTAAACAAATTGCGATCGCCACTTTAGAAATTCTAGCTTACCTGCAATCCCAAAAACCGCCCGTAATTCACCGCGACATCAAACCGGAAAACTTGTTAATCGATGACGAGTTAAATGTTTACCTAGTAGACTTCGGTTTTGCGCGATTGGGAGGCGGAAACATCGCCGCTAGCAGCGTTGTCAAAGGCACGATGGGATTCATGCCACCCGAACAAATGTTCAACCGCCAACTCACAGAAGCATCCGACCTTTATGGATTAGGCGCGACGCTAATTTGCTTGTTAACTGGTACGAAATCTGTAGATGTTGGCAACTTGATTGATGCTAATTATAGCATTCATTTCCGGTATTTAGTGCCACCATTACAGCAGGGTTGGATGAACTGGCTGGAAACAATGGTAGCGCCGAGAATACAAGATAGGTACAAATCGGCTGTTGATGCTTTGGCTGTTTTGAGGTCTCTTGATGTCAGCCGTTTACCTAAAGTAAGAATTGAGCGCGATCGGCTTCAATTCACCTGCACAGAATTTCAAGGAAAAATAACAGAAACCGTTACCGTAAGCAACCCAATTCCCGATACAATCTTAGCAGGAAGATGGGAAGTCGCACCACATCCGAATGACCCGCCACATACACCATACGACCACCCTTGGATATTCTTTGAAACTTATAAATTTGAAAGCAATGAATTTGAGTGTCAAATTTCGGTAGATACGAGCAAATTACTGGCGAATAAAACTTATCATCGCCAGATTATTCTCCACGCTAATTCCGAGCCAGATTCTCGTAAAATTGCGATTCAAGTTAAAACGGCTCGTCTTCCAGAATCTAAAAAAGCATCATATTTGTCTATAGATAGACTGATTTTTATGTTTTTGTTTATTTTACTTGGTTGGCTGTTGTCTAGTGAAATAATATATCCACTGTTTTTTTTAATCCTTGTAGCAGCGCTAGTCACTGGATTTGTAGCAGCCGAAAAGACGCTGAATGCAGAAGTTAATGAAGAAACTAAGGTAAATTGGTTTGCAGTAGTTCTTGGAGTAACACCATTTGTTATTGGAATTGGATTATCGATGAATTCTCTAGCTATTATAATATTAATGTCTTTTCCTGTGGCTAGTTCTGCTTGTTGGGTTGTAGTTTCTAATCTAGCTAAAGCTAAGATTTATGACCAGCTTAAAAGAGGTTTTTCTAAGAAAGAGGCTGTGTCGATCGTATTTTTAACCGCTGGGTTTTGTATCAGTTTAGGAGCCGGATTTCACTTATTTTTAAAGTTTGCATATTTCACAGGAATCATTGAACCCATGAAAATTTTAGCTTTAGGAGTAAGTGCGATCGTCTCTCTCGCCGTCACCGCTATTCCATTAATTTACCTAATTGTTTTTAAAAGAAACAGAATCATTGCCGAATATCGCAAATCCGAGCCATTTTTGATTAAACCATAACCAACCGTTTCTAGTAACAAATCATCTGATGAACACATACCCAGATTTTTCCAACTATGGCTATAAAATAACTCGCGAACTCGGACACAATCGCGCAGGTGGCCGCGTTACCTATCTCGCTACTGAAATTAATACCAAACGTTCGGTTGTTGTCAAACAATTTCAATTTGCCCAAACAGGAGCTAATTGGGATCAATATCAAGCTTATGAAAAAGAAATTCAAATTTTACGAGAACTTGACCATCCCAGCATTCCCCGGTATTTAGATTCTTTCCAAACCGCATCGGGTTTCTGCATGGTACAAGAATATAAAAATGCTGCTTTTTTGGCAAATTCTAGTCGCTGGAATCCCGAACAAATCAAGCAATTTGCTATCTCTGTTTTAGAAATACTCACATATCTACAAAACCGCGTTCCGCCAGTCATCCACAGAGATTTAAAACCCGAAAATATCTTAGTAAATGACCGAATGAATGTCTATCTTGTCGATTTTGGATTTGCTAGAATCGGCGGGGGAGAAGTTGCCGCCAGCAGCGTTGTTAAAGGCACGCTGGGCTTTATGCCGCCAGAACAAATGTTCAACCGCCAGCTAACAGTTGCATCCGATTTATATAGTCTCGGTGCAACGCTAATTTGCTTGCTAATCGGGATAAATTCTACCGAAGTTGGCAGTTTGATGGATGATACCGGGCGGATTAATTTTAAAAGTCGTTTACCGCAACTAACTCCCGAATTTCTTGACTGGCTGCAAAAAATGGTGGAACCTAACTTTAAACAGCGCCATACTTCCGCTGATGTCGCCCTAAATGCTTTGATTCCCCTGGAGGTACTTCGCCCGGAACAAAAGTCAAGATTGGCACTTATCAGCGTCGGGTTGCTGACAGTAAATATGGCAATTATTCTCTCATTTTTTATGAAACCTCTTGCACCTCAGAAAGTCATTAAACCTCAGAGAGTAGCGCATCAACAGAAGTTAAATCCTCGTACTGAAGTGACTTTCACAACAGAACTAGAAGCTAATCAAATAAGAGATATTATTTCCATGAAAAATCATGGACAAGTCTACTTCGCTGTAAATTTTGGTAATTTGCCAAACGGAGAATATAAAAGTGTTTGTAAGGTCATCGACTCTCAAGGAAAATTGATGGCTCAGGGTCAATCTATTTTAAACACATCAGCAGATAGATTAAATACTTGGTGCTGGTACAATTTTCAGGATGGTGACAAACCGGGCAATTGGAAGTTTGAATTTTATTTAGACGGTCAAAGAATGGTGCAGCATAGTTTAAAGGTATTACCTTGAGACGAGAGTTGTAGCAAGTGGACAGATAACTGTATCTGTATTTTTGTCAAAAGTTGGCAGAGTGGAAGGTAACGAAACACCACGAGCAGTTTCACAGATTCCATCAGTTGTTGTCACACAATCCAAATCTTTGTCAAAGTTAGTTTTGTGAATAAAGGCAAATACTACTCCTATGTAACTTTTGTCATCAGTATTTTTAGCTTCGGCAATCGTAATTGTACTCTTAAATTGTGCTGGTTCTCGCTCGTTGTGGGAGCTTTGAACTGGCCCCATTGATGACAAAATTCGGTAATTATATTTATCTGTTTTTAGAGACATTCCTTTAAATAGTTCAGGATAATCAATAAATTTATAGTTTTCTTTGTCTATATAGTATTCTCGCTGCTTGTTATTGATATCGATAATATCTTGTTCTGCTTTTGGATATGTATTGCTGATCTCTACTAAGAAACCCTCTAAATGAAAACCGTCTAAATCAAAATTGTAAGCAGATCTTAGGCTAAACAAAACGCTGCTATAAATCAAAACTCGCACCAGGAAACCAGATACAGACAGTCGAGAAATTTTGTTTATACTAGCTAAATTTTGTGACAATTTTTGATGTGTCATAGTTGCGGTTTCCGGATAATTGTTTGTAGGGTGCGCGCCGCACACCCTACAGACTACAAATTAAGCTGTTTCGTGCTGTTGGTGCCATGCGGGATGCCACAGCAATTCGGCAGTCGATCGCT
>JAYUGZ010000506.1:0-1575 GCA_043767465.1 Cyanobacteriota bacterium | reverse complement strand
ATCTTGCACTATTTTTAAGAACAGGCAAGATGCCTGTTCCACAAAGAGGGAGTTTTCTTGTGGGGTGGGCTTCTAGCCCGCCCGTAAAAGTGCAATTAAAAACCTATGTCTATTTAAGCAGCCATTGCAACTGCTTCCTGTCCGTGTTTCCGCATCAAATCCATCAATTCGTCGCGGTAATCGTGGAATTTGGCGTGGCGTTTAATGCTGGGAGTGCGATCGGGCAAATGAATCGACATTTCCTTTCTCACTGTACCGGGACGAGCGCCCAAAGCGTAAATCCGATTGGAAAGAAACACCGCTTCTTCGACATCGTGAGTAATCATAAAGATGGTAATCTGAGTGCGGCGCCACAAATCGAGCATGAATTCGTGCATCGATTCTTTAGTGTGGATATCCAATGCGCCGAAAGGTTCATCCATTAATAACACTTTAGGTTCAGAAGCGAGGGCCCGGGCGATCGCCACCCGCTGTTTCATTCCGCCCGACAATTCCTTGGGTAACGACGAAGCAAACTGCGTCAATCCTACCACACTCAAATAATAACTCGCTTGTTCGCGCCGCTGCTGCTTGGACAAGCCTTGAAGTTTGAGGCCAAACTCGGCATTTTCCTGTACATTCATCCAAGGATAAAGAGTGTAATGCTGAAATACCATACCTCGATCGGGCCCGGGCGAAACTACTTCTTTGCCGTCAATTTTCACTTCTCCGGTTGTCGGCTTGTCCAATCCCGCAATCTGCCTCAACAGAGTAGATTTCCCCGAACCGGATGCGCCTACCGCGCAGATGAATTCGCCTTGCTTGATGCTCATGTTGATGTCCTTTAGAACAACTAATTTACCGTTTTTTGTTTCAAAGTTTTTGTGCAAGTTGTTGATTTCTAGAAACATGAGTTTATCCTCTGTATTGTAAGTTAAAAAATGACACCATTCTGCTTTCAAATTTCTGCTTACTGTTTCTGAATTGACCATTTACAAGAAACCCGCAGCAGATATTGAAAAAGCAAGTCAAAAGTCAGTCCGATCGCCCCAATGACAATCAGCCCCACAAAAATTTCATCGGTTCGGAGAAAGCGACCGGCGACACTGATCCGGCGGCCCAAGCCTTCGGTTGCCGCAATCAATTCCGAGACGATTACCAATTGCCAAGCCGCAGCTAAGTTGATGCGGCTAGCATCAAGAATTCCCGGCAAAACGTGGGGAAAAATAACTTGAGTTAAAATTTCCCAGCGATTCCCACCCAACATATAAGTAGATTCGATCAAGTCTTTTGGAACAAACTTGACTGTATCCATCACCATCAGCGAATTGAAGAAAAATACGCCGATAAATATCAGCATTATTTTGGGTTCTTCGCCGATGCCCAAGTAAAGAATTAGGAGGGGAATGAATGCTGGTGCGGGCATATATCGCATCAAGCCGAACATGGGTTCTAGCAAGGCACGAATGCTGGAAAAACTGCCCATCAGCACGCCAATTGGTATGGAAAAGAGCAATGCGAATAGAAAGCCAACTCCCACCCGCCACAGACTCGCTACCGTGTCTTTCAAAAGTTCGCGAGTGTTCCACAATCGCC
>JAYUGZ010000505.1:0-4103 GCA_043767465.1 Cyanobacteriota bacterium | reverse complement strand
GCGCCTTGGTGCGGTTTGTGCCGCGCGATCGACCCCACGCTTACGACTTTTAATGCACAGTGGGCAGGAAAAGTCAAGCTCCTAGGGGTGAATGCCGATCAATGTTTCAAGTTGGCAAACACTTACCGGCTGACAAGTCTACCAACACTGATTTTGTTTGAGGGCGATCGAGTTCGATTTAGATTTGAACATTATCAAGGACGCGAGGAACTGCGGCGAACTCTGGATTCCTGGATGCTCGCCACTCAAAATTCTCGCCAAACTCAACGCTTGCAACCTCAGGAAGCAATTAACAGGTAACATTTGAAAAGCATTGGGCTCTGGTGTAGAAAGCATTCGCCTCTTGCGTAGAAAGCATTGGGAATTCCCGATTTGTCGATCGACCATCCGCTCCAAAATCAATGTCGCAGTCTTGTGTTCACAGGGCTGCGACATTTGTCTATCTATCTTTTGGCATAGATTTAAGACGAACTAGATCGATCGCCAACACAAGCAGCAATTCTTAAGGATTGTCGATCGGCAATACTTAAGAATTGTAGAGAGTCTTTCTACCCAGTCGCGCAAGCGTGTGTCACAATTGTTTACAGTTTTGGCAATATCTAGTAGAAACTTTAAACTACCTATCAGTCATGGAAGAGCTTTATCAATACGCTTGGCTGATTCCAGTCCTGCCACTGGCAGGCGCAATGCTAGTAGGTCTAGGCTTAATCACCTTTAACCAGGCAACCAACAAACTCCGACAAGCGAATGCGATATTAATCGTTTCCACGCTCGGAGGGTCAATGGTACTCTCTTTCGCATTGCTGTGGAGTCAACTACAGGGCCACCAACCCTACACCTACACCCTTCAGTGGGCTTCGGCTGGCGACTTCTCGCTGAATATGGGCTACATCATCGACCCCCTCACGTCGGTAATGCTGGCGATCGTCACAACGGTCGCCTTTTTGGTGATGATTTATACCGATGGCTACATGGCACACGATGACGGGTACGTGCGTTTTTACGCCTACCTGAGCATCTTCAGCGCCTCAATGCTAGGTCTAGTAATCAGCCCGAACATCGTTCAGATTTATATTTTCTGGGAACTCGTAGGTATGTGTTCATACCTGCTAGTCGGATTTTGGTACGATCGCAAACCAGCAGCAGACGCCTGCCAAAAAGCCTTCGTCACCAACCGCGTCGGCGACTTCGGCCTACTGCTAGGCATCCTCGGCATTTACTGGGCCACCGGCAGCTTTGAATTTGACGTAATGGGCGAAAGACTGCACTCATTAGTCGAATCCGGTGCTCTTTCCGCGACTCTAGCCACAATCTTCGGAGTCCTGATCTTTTTGGGGCCAGCCGCCAAATCCGCTCAATTCCCCCTCCACGTCTGGCTACCAGACGCAATGGAAGGCCCCACCCCGATTTCGGCCTTAATCCACGCCGCGACAATGGTAGCCGCCGGCGTATTCCTGATCGCTCGGATGTACCCAGTGTTTGAAGGGTTGCCAGTCGTCATGAATTTGATAGCCTGCACGGGCTGTTTTACAGCATTCATGGGTGCTTCGATCGCAATTACCCAAAATGACATCAAAAAAGGCTTAGCCTACTCAACCATCTCCCAATTGGGCTACATGGTAATGGCAATGGGCGTAGGTGCCTACAGTGCCGGACTGTTCCACTTAATGACCCACGCTTACTTCAAAGCAATGCTGTTCCTGTGTTCAGGTTCAGTCATTCACGGCATGGAAGATGTCGTCGGGCACAACCCCGCCCTCGCTCAAGACATGAGAGTCATGGGCGGCTTGCGGAAATATATGCCGATTACGTCTGCTTGCTTTTTAATCGGCAATTTAGCAATCTGTGGCATTCCGCCCTTTGCAGGTTTCTGGTCAAAAGACGAAATCCTCGCCCAAGCTTTCCATGCAAATCCGGCTCTGTGGGCTGTGAGCTGGGTAACTGCGGGGATGACCGCGTTTTATATGTTTCGGATGTATTTCAGCACCTTTGAGGGCGAATTCCGGGGCAATAACAACGCCATCAAGCAACAACTTCTGCAACCGGGTTTGGTTTTCGGCCCTGGAGCGATGAACATTAAGGAATTGGCCACCACTGGCGAAAGTCACGAGGATCATGACCATTTCCCTCACGAATCTCCTCTGACAATGGCTCTGCCGTTAGTGTTGTTGGCTGTACCTTCTGTGTTTATCGGTTTTCTCGGTACACCGTTTGCCAATTATTTCGAGCAGTTTGTGCGCGCGCCAGGGGAATCTCTAGAAGAAGTTTTGGCACACGCCGCTGAGTTCGATTTGACGGAATTTCTAATCATGGGCGGAAGCTCGGTAGGTATTGCTTTGCTGGGCATTACTTTGGCTTCTCTGATGTATTTGAGCCGGAAAATCGATGCAAATGCGATCGCCCAAAAAATCAAACCGCTTTACGAATTCTCCCTCAACAAATGGTATCTCGACGATATCAACGAAGTTCTCTTCGTCAAAGGCAGTCGCCGTTTAGCGCGACAAGTCATGGAAGTTGATTTGCGAGTCGTCGATGGTGTGGTTAATCTGACAGGTTTCCTCGCCCTGGTTAGCGGCGAAGCATTGAAATACATTGAGAACGGTCGCGCTCAATTTTACGCCCTGATTGTGTTTGTCGCAGTGTTGGGTTTTGCGATCGTTTCTGGAGTCAGCTAAATCTGTAGGAAAACGGCATTGCCATTAGTGTCAATTTAACCTCAAACCTACCGTATTTTTTGTTTGTCTCGAAATCTAGATCTCCCTGGCACCCCCCTTAAGAAGGGGGGAACAAGAGTATTCTCTCAAAGTCCCCCTTCTTAAGGGGGATTTAGGGGGATCTGGACTCGACAAAAAGCGACATTTATGATGGGCTTCAGTCTTAAGTTGATACCAATGGGGACAGTGCCGTTTCCCATCACAAGATATTTTAAGAAATAGTATTAGCTGAATAACTCACAATTGACAATCAGCCAATAGAAATAAATCTTTGATTAAACTCAACTTTGGCGATCGCACAAATTGTCACAAATATAGCAAAAACAAACGTTTAGTATAAAGAAAGTATAAAATTTACACCAAAAGTGCCAAAATGTGTTTAAACCTAATAACTGACGGCTTATTTTAAAACGCAATGGATACAGCAAATTTTCCCTGGCTAACAACAGCAATTCTATTTCCCGTTGCTGCGTCCTTGCTGATTCCTTTAATTCCCGATAAGGACGGCAAGACGGTGCGGTGGTATGCCCTAATTGTCGGTTTGCTCGACTTTGCCCTACTTGTTTACGCTTTTTGCACTCAGTACGATTTCAGCAATCCAGATTTGCAACTGGTAGAAAGCTATACCTGGGTGCAACAACTCGATTTAAATTGGTCTGTGGGTGCTGACGGCTTGTCAATGCCGCTGATTTTGCTGACGGGTTTTATTACTACCCTAGCTACTTTAGCTGCTTGGCCGGTTACTCTTAAACCAAAGTTATTTTACTTTTTGATGTTGACAATGTACGGCGGGCAAATCGCAGTTTTTGCCGTACAGGATATGTTGCTGTTTTTCCTGGTTTGGGAATTGGAATTAGTGCCGATTTACCTGATTTTGTCGATCTGGGGCGGCAAAAAACGGCTCTACGCAGCAACTAAGTTTATCCTTTACACGGCGGGCGGTTCGCTGTTTATTTTGGTTGGTGCGCTGACGATGGCGTTTTATGGCGATACGGTGACTTTTGATATGCGGGCGATCGCACTTAAAGACTTCGCCCCCAATATCGAATTGCTACTATACGCAGGTTTCCTAATAGCTTACGGCGTCAAACTGCCGATTTTCCCCCTTCACACTTGGCTCCCTGACGCCCACGGCGAAGCCACCGCACCCGCCCATATGTTGCTAGCAGGAATTCTGCTAAAAATGGGTGGTTACGCTTTGCTCAGAATGAATGCGGGAATGTTACCCGATGCTCACGCTACCTTCGCACCGCTGTTAGTAATTTTGGGTGTGGTAAACATTGTTTACGCTGCCTTAACTTCTTTTGCTCAGCGCAATTTGAAGCGAAAAATTGCCTATTCTTCGATTTCGCACATGGGCTTTGTGCTGATTGGGATAGCTTCGTTTAC
>JAYUGZ010000504.1:0-10201 GCA_043767465.1 Cyanobacteriota bacterium | reverse complement strand
GGGAATTGCCTTTCAGAATCCCGTGCTTTTGCCTTGGCGCAATACCCTAGACAACGTTCTGCTACCGCTGGAAGTAGTGCAGCCTTACAAGCGAGAATTTAAAGATCCGCAGCGCCGAGAAAAGTTTATTCGCTCGGCACAAGAATTGCTAACTACAGTCGGACTACAAGACTTTCAGAAACAGTTTCCTTGGCAACTGTCGGGAGGAATGCGACAGAGGGCTTCGCTGTGTCGGGGATTAATTCACCAACCGGAAATACTGCTGCTAGACGAACCTTTTGGCGCGTTAGATGCCTTCACCCGCGAGGAGATGTGGGTGATGCTGCAAGATTTGTGGATGCGAGTAAAGTGCGTTTGCATCCTGATTACTCACGATTTGCGTGAGGCAGTATTTTTGTCGGATACAGTTTATGTGATGGGCCCGCGCCCGAGTTCGATCGTGTATAAAGTCAAAGTCAACCTCCCTCGTCCTGTCACTGTAGATATGATCCTGTCGGATGAATTCAACCACATTGTTGCAGAGTTGCGCCGCCATATTCAGCGCAATTGATTGTCTAGTCACAGATGCACGGGGGGTCAGAAACCGGGTTTTTAACCCGCATACGTGCTGACAACTCTCAATCTCTAAAAAACCAGGTTTATTGCGGGGCGAATGCGTCCAAAACTAAAATATTTGAACAGGATTTTGAGAAAAAATGGATAATTTAGAGAAATTTGCTCAGTCAAAAACAGCAACCGTCGTGATGCCAATTGCTGCCACAATTTTGCTGTTCGTGCTGTGGGAACTTTTGGTGTTTCTGTTCAAAATTCCCCCGTACAACTTGCCCGCACCTTCAGCGATTATCGCGGCAAGTTTCACTCAAAGTAAAGCACTGATCGAAAACAGCGGACAAACTTTGTTTACAACTCTCGCGGGTTTTATGCTCGCAATTGTGGCAGGCGTAGTGCTGGGGTTTCTGATCGGATATTCGCGGATTGCATATATAGTTCTATACCCGTTGTTAGTGGGATTTAATACTGTTCCGAAAGTAGCGTTAGTGCCACTGTTTGCGCTGTGGTTTGGCATCGGTACGGTGCCGGCAATTCTGACGGCGTTTTTGCTGGCATTTTTCCCGATCGCAGTTAACGTCGCTTTGGGACTAGATACAGTAGAACCAGAGATGAAAGATGTAATGCGATCGCTAGGTGCATCCCAAATCGAAATTTTCCAAAAAGTCGGGTTCCCCCACACCTTACCCTACGTCTTTGCATCCCTAAAAGTAGCAATTTCCCTCGCCTTTGTCGGCGCTGTAATTTCGGAAACAGTGGCATCCAACAAAGGCCTCGGCTACTTAATTGTCACCGCGAGTTCTAATTTTGACGTGCCTTTAGGTTTTGCAGGATTGATGGTTTTGGCAGTGATGGGAACCGTGCTTTACGGCTTGTTTGCGGCGGCGGAGAAATACCTAATTTACTGGGCGCGGTGATGGGATGGATTAAACCAAACCCACTGCCGAAAATTGGGGTGCAAGTGGCCTAAAGGTTCTTCGTGCCCAGCCTGTTTGATGTCTTCTACAGGTACTGGCGCGGGGATTTTTTTCGTTAGCGAGCGATTGAAGAATGTCATAACTTTGCCTCCAAGAGCGTTTTTCTGGGAAGCACATGGAAACCTGTCACCATACCAGCTTTATTTGGTATGTCCGAATCTTTTTCTGTGCCTTATGATACTATTATACAACTTTTTTGGCGGAATGTATCGGGCGATCGGGTGATATCAAATTCGGGTTACACCGGGAGGGGACTCGGCGGTTGAAACCGCGTCTACACAAGCAAAGTCCGCCTTCGCGGACTGGGGAATACCGAACACAGTACAATAGATCGCATCATTGAATTGCCGACTCCAGCCGAAACCGGGCTATCTCGCAAATTTCTGCTAAAGCTTGCTGCATTTCTGCTTCCGGGGAATTGTCGAGGCGGCGCTCAAATGCTGCGAGAATGCTGGTTTTTGTGTGGTTTTTCACCGCCACAATGAAGGGGAAACTAAACTTTTGACGATATTCTAGATTGAGGAATTGAAGGCGATCGAATTCTGCGACAGATAACCGATCCAAACCTGCACCGGCTTGTTCGTTAACCGATGCTTCCGCCATTTTTGCTTTGCTTCCCAAGTCTGGGTGTGCTTGAATTAGAGCTAATTTTTCTTCCTGAGTTGTGGAATTGACGACTGTTACCATTTTGGCGTGTAAGTCGGGTATGTTGGCAAAAGGTCGATCGTCCCAAGTGCAGCGGGCGACTGTGGGAGTGCCCTCAAAAATCGCTCCCAAGGCTTCTGTAAATTCTTCCTGGCTCATTTGGTTGAGTTCAACTAAAGAATATTGCATTGCTAATTAAATTAATTGTGCCAATTATTAAAACTCAAGCAACAGTATTAGCGTGGTGCGGATCTGTGAGATTGTCGATTTTTTTGGGGAATTTTCGATGGATCCGCACTCTACATCTCACTTGGTTGAGTTCAATGAGAGAGTATTGCTTTGTCGATCGCATAAATTAATTGTAGTAGTATTTCATTGCGAGTGAAACCAAAAAAAATGCGGACTAAAGTCCTCACTACAAACTGTCAACTGTCAACTGTCAACTGTCAACTGTCAACTGACTTTAGTTTGTTCGACTTCGCCGTGGGCTTTTAGGAGTGCAGCAATCTTGCGGCGAATGATGATTCCCGGCTTATCTGTAATCATGTGTTGCTCTTGCGCGATGTCGAGCGGTACGTCCCAATCGGTTGTTTCTAAAATCCGCTTGTCCTCTAAAGTAACAGCGCGATCGAAGGCAATAATATCGCTGGCTTTTGCCTGATCTTCGGTATCGTTGCGGAGACAAAACTGCACCATTTGAGAAGTCGAATCGTCAATCGGAGTCATGGTATTGACGATGATGTGAACGAGTCCGTTGGGGTAAGCAATCCGCAGTTTGACGGTAAACGGCATAAACCAAACTCCATCGATCGTCCGCACGGTTTCCTGTTGCTCTATTTTTAAGTTTTGCTGTTGTTGTGCGGGATTGGTGACACCCAAAACGCTCCGGTAATGCAGTTCCCATTCTGTTTCTGTAAACTCCATCACATCCGGCGTGAGATGCTCTTCGCTGCCGAAGGTTGTGGTATGTACAAAAGTAGGATGAGCCATATCTAATTCGTTTTCCATCACTCGCAATCCCGCACAATTCCAAGGTTCGTAAAATTCGTGAATTTGGCGGTAGTTGGGGTCTGCGGCTTCGGGAATATCGGGAATGTCGGCGATTGGTTCGCCCAAACAAACCCAAACGTATCCGTAGCGATCGCACGTCTGATAAGATTTGACTTTGTAGTTGCCAGAAATTGTGCCGTTTGGCTGTTGGGGAACGCGGACGCAAGTTCCTGACGAGTTGAATGTCCAGCCGTGGTAAGCACAGGAAATATTGCCGTTGACAACTTTTCCCAGGGAAAGTTTAGCGGTGCGGTGACAGCAGCGGTCTTCAACTGCTGCGGGTTTACCTTCGGAATCGAGCCAAAGTGCGATCGGCTGACCTAACAATACAAAAGGTTTTGGTTCGCCGTCCAATTCGGCAATGGGAATCACGGGATACCAAAAGCGTTTGAAAACAGGTTGTTTGGTCACTAACATGGTGTTTCCCCCAAAAAAATTACAACAAATTCAGGACTTACGCGCGGGTGTGAGAAACCGGGTTTCTGTGGTGTGTAATGCGTACCTAATCTCTATTATTCTTTAGTCCGCGCAGGCGGACGCAAGTTTGTGTAGACGCGGTTTCAACCGCCGAGTCAATGCAATAAGCTCGATCTATTCAGCTACCGCGATAGGTGCTGTACGACCAAGGCGAAACTAACAGCGGTACGTGATAGTGTGAGCTTGGATCGGCGATGCCAAATTGAATTGGAACGCTGTTTAAAAAAGGCGGATCGGGCAAATTTTCACCAGATTGCGCGAAGTATTCGCCAACGGCAAAGACTAATTCGTAAACTCCCGGTTTGAACTCGCTTTCTGATAGTAACGGAGCAGCGGTACGGCCGTCAGCATTGGTTGTTACAGTTTTTAGCAGGATTTTGGCGCCGGAGTTGGGGTCAATTGCTTGCAGGGCGATCGACATATTTGCCGCCGGACAGCCGCGGGCTGTGTCGAGAACGTGAGTAGTAAGTTTTCCTGACATTATTGTAAGGTTAAATGCTGATTGTTGATTGAGTTTTGCGTTAGATTGTGCTAGTGCAAGGGCCCTGCCATGATGATTTTTGCTATTGAATCAGTCACATTGCTTGGCTGTTCCAGAGCTAATTGTTCGTACCATTTATCCGTCACCTGCGGATCTTTGCCGTGAATTTCTTCGGCACGCTGGCGCGCTTTTTCTACAACTGCATTCGCCCGCTCCTTGCGCTCAGTTTCGTAGCGTTTGAGGGCGTATTCTACCCCTAAATTCGTAGTCGAAAGGTAGTTGCTGAGTACCAGCCCATCTTCCATAGCCTGACAGCCTCCCTGCCCCAAATCTGGGCAGGTAGCGTGGGCGGAATCTCCCAGCAAAGCAACTCTACCGCGAACGTAGGAGTCGATCGGCCCTACGTCGTGAATTTCGGGCCGGGCGACTGTGGCGGGATCGAAAGTTTCTATCAGCAATTGCACTGGTTCGGCCCAACCTTTAAAATGTTCTTTAAGTTCGGCTTTGTAATTGTCGGGATTAGCGGGAGTTCCGGTGGGTAAGGGAACATCTAAGAAAAAGTAAAATCGATCGCCCGCGACGGGCATTAATGAAGCGCGCTTGTAGTCGCCGACATAAATCGCCCAAGTGTCTTTCGGCGCTAGTGCTTCATCGGCCGGCACAAGTCCATTCCAGTTGATGTAACCGCCGTATTTCGGCTGTACTTCGTGGCCCAGTACATAGGTACGCAAAATTGAGCGCACACCATCTGCCGCCACCAACAAATCGCCCCGCGCCTTGTCTCCGTTTTCAAAGGTTGCAGTTACTCCGGTTGCGTCTTCTTCTACGGAAACACATTTGCGATCGAGCTTGACTTCTCCCTTAAAAGCTGCTAGTAACATTTGTTGTAAATCGCGGCGTGCCACCGGATAAGGGCGCTGACCGACTTGTTCAATTAGCGGCATTAAATCGATGTCATTTAGGAGTTGACCGGTTTTGGTGCGGTATTCCATGCGCTCCATTTTGCCGCCAATTTTCGCCATGTTTTCGCCTAAACCCAAGCGATTGAGAACTTTGACCCCGTTTGACCACAGGGAAATGCCAGCGCCTGCTGGACGCAGTTCTTTTACGCGATCGTATATTTCAACTTCATAACCCGCTTGTTGCAGGGCGATAGCCGCAGTTAAGCCGCCAATTCCTGCACCGATGATGACAACTTTTAAGTCCTGCATTCTGTGTTTCTCCTGCTGAATAACATCCTCATATTATTTTATATTTTATATTTTATATTTTAGTATCGAGAATTACATCTGAAGTAGGGTGCGTCAGATTGGATTTACATAATAATAATTAAAAGACCAATTATCCTATAAACTTGGTTAACTCACCCATATTTTGCTGAATCGCATTTATCCCGCGAAGGTGAGACAGGGGAGAACCTCCATACAAAAAACTATTCAAACTAACTTGATAATTTTGCTGCACAGCTAAATCTAGCCACAAATTGTTAAATGCTGCTCCCGGTTTGTAGTCGGGAATGTTATGCTGGTAGTAGGGAAAACTGTCTATACAAGTGTTGAAAAAGTTTTTGCGTCCGCAATGCTTTAAATACTGATATCGCGGCTTAAATTCTGTTTGATTTCCCAAGACTGTATGAATTGTATCGGCTAAGGATTCTGGATCAAATTTGGTGTAAAGACCCGCACCTTCTGGGAAAACTGGCGAGTTTCCTCTGGCGTATTGGTTGAATTCTTCAAAACAAATTACTGGTACGTTACAACTCATGGCTTCGGTAATTCCTCGGTTTTTGCCTTCGAGGAGGGAACCGAGAACAAATGCTTGGGCCCGCGAATAATAGGTGGGGATTTCTTGGTAGTAGTCTACTCTCGGCAGTAAATTCATGTAGTCGGAGGGATTACCTAAAATTGCCTCTACTTGGTGCCATTCTTTTAAGGCGAGTTCGTCGAGAGTATTTAGGTTATTAACATCAAAGTCGTGGCCGCTGACTACTGTTAATTTGATGGGTTTTTGCGGATATTTTTGGCGGTAAATTTTTAAGGCTTTGGCAATCATCGGCAAGTTCTTTTCTTCGGAAATTCGGGCGACGGCGAGGAGGTCGATGTCTTTGGTGGGGACGTTTCTTGGGGAAATTAAGTATTCGTTGATGAAATCTGTGTCTTGCAGTGGTATGATTGGTTTGTTGGCGCGATCGGCATAAGTCTCGCGAAACCATTTATCCCGTTGTGGATTTTTGTATAAACTGGAGTAAGCATCGGCTACGGGTGCCCAAGAGTAGGACGTTCCGGGGGAATAGGTGAAGGAATGAAATACTGAGGAAAGTTCGGGAAAGAGTTTGTTAATGAGTTCGACTCCTTCGCTGAAGTAAATCCCTTTGATGAATTTTCCTTCGTAAAACAGCGGCGGAAGCAAGACGTAGAAACTGACGGTATCGAAGCGGTGGGGTTGGTCTTCAAATATCTCCCAGCTAAATGCGTCTAAGTCTGCATAGATTTCGGCGATTGGTTTGTTGATGTGGGGGTTGCGTAAATAGGGTTTTTGGCGATCGTAGTTTCCGCGTACCATAGAATTATTAGTGTGATTATTTACCTTTTTTTATTTAACCGCAGAGGGCGCAGAGGGCGCAGAGGGGGAGAAGAGAGAGTTATTCAGTCATCTAATGGTTGTTCTGGTGATTCTGTGTCGCCTATTGTGAGGGCGAGTTGGTAGATTTGGCGGCGGGGGAGGGATGTTTGTTGGGCTAGTTGGCGACTGGCTTGGGAACGACTTATTCCTTCTTCTATTAATGTTTGCAATTCTGCTTTGATTGCGTCTTCTGAGAAAATTGGTGCGTCTGTTTGAATGCCGGCAATTATTAAGGTAAATTCTCCTTTGGGTTCGCGGGTGGTGTAAAGTTCGATCGCACTTTCTATACTACCACGCCAAAACTCCTCGTGCATTTTCGTCAACTCCCTCGCCAACACAATCTGTCTGTCGCTTCCCAATGTGTTTGCTAAGTCTTGTAAAGTTTGTCGCAATCGGTGGGGAGATTCGTATAAGATAATAGTGCGGGATTCTATTTGCAAAATTTCTAAACTGTGTTGGCGTTCTTGACCTTTCGCGGGCAAGAATCCTTCAAATACAAATCTGTCTGTAGGTAATCCCGAAGCGCTAATCCCAACAATGCAGGCGCTGGGGCCGGGAATCGGAATAATGTTAATATTAGCATCGGCGCAAGCTTTGACTAATTCGTATCCGGGGTCAGAAATTCCCGGCATTCCAGCATCGGTGACGAGGGCGATACTTTTCCCTAACAGCAGTTTGTCGATTAATTCGGGGAGTCGCTGGTGTTGATTATGTTCGTGATAGCTGATTTGGGGCGTTTTGATTTGAAAGTGGTGTAAAAGTTTACCTGTGTGGCGGGTGTCTTCGGCGGCGATGAAGTCTGCTGCTTGCAAAATTCGGATGGCGCGATATGTCATGTCTTCGAGATTGCCGATCGGGGTTCCGACGATGTAAAGTGTTCCTGTATTGGGATTTGCTTGCATTTTGATAATTTGGAGTTTTTAACCGCTCCTTAACGCGGATTCACGCAGATATGAAGACTGGATTGTTTTTGGGATTGGCCACTTTAGATTTAATTTATTTAGCCGAGAAGCCTCCGGGGGAAAATCAGAAGGTTGTTGCTGCTGATTGTACCATTGCTGCGGGCGGGCCGGCGACAAATGCTGCGGTTGCTTTTAGCGGTTTGGGGAATGCGGCGGTATTGGCGGGGGTTTTGGGCACTCACGCGATCGCCCAATTGATTCGTGCAGACTTAGCGGAGTATGATATCAGGATAATCGATTTGCAGCCAGGGCGATCGCACTCTCCGCCAGTCTCCTCGATTATCGTAACTCAACAAACGGGCGATCGGGCAGTAATCTCAGTGAATGCGACTAAATCCCAAGTTGACAATCAAGCAATTAACCCCGATTTTTTAACATCAGTTAATATCATACTGTTTGACGGACATCAAATCCCAGCCAGCCAAGAAATTGCTCAACTAGCCCAATCCAAAAACATACCAATTGTTTTAGATGGCGGCAGTTGGAAACCCGGATTAGAGGAAATATTGCCCTTCGTTAAATGGGCCGTGTGTTCGGATAACTTTCATCCGCCCGAATGCTATAATTACCAACAAATCTTTGCTTATCTCTCAGCAGCCGGAATTCCCAACATTGCTATCACCCGCGGCGAAAAATCGATTCAATACCTCAGCAACGGCAGTTTTGGCAGTTTAGAAGTGCCTCAAATACAAGCCGCAGACACATTAGGCGCAGGCGACATTTTCCACGGTGCATTCTGCCACTACATTTTACAAGAAAACTTTACGAACGCCCTAGCCGGCGCCGCTAAAGTAGCTTCCGATTCCTGCAAATATTTCGGAACCCGCCAATGGATAAAAAACATTCAACCTTAAGTTTAAATTAACACAAATATCCGGACAAAAGCGATCGCACCCAGAAAACAGAAAGAGACAGCACTTGTTAAGCTAAAATAGTAATAGCAATCCTGACAAAAATTGTAAACTCCTCTCTCCTCTCTTCCTTCGCGTCTTCGCGGTTCGCAAAAAAACATTCACAAATCAAGCAAGATTGCTATATTAGTCAAACACCTGCAAGCAAAACCAAGCTACCCCAAAACAAAACACTCGAATCATGCCTGAAACTCAACCCCTAACCATCACCCTTCCCCCCTTGCGGATTACCCTCACAGAAGAACAACAGGTTAATCTAGAATGGCTGACACAAAACTTGCCCAATCTACTCGCAGCAGCGCCAAGCAAGCCAGAAGTCCCCGACAACCTGAAACAGTGGGTAGCAGCCAACAAACTATTAAATCTACCAGATGCAGACATCATTCAAGGCTTAATAAATACAGGCATTGATGCCGAAACAGCAACCGCAGAAGTTACCAAAATATCCTCTCATCCGTACTTCCAAGCAGGCAGCCATTACGTGCAGCTATTGCAGAAACTAGAATCGCAACTCAGCATCAACAATCAATTAGCAGCCCTCTCTTCCAAGTTTGGCACAATCGAACGTAAAAGCAGCCTTTCCAGAGAATATTTTCTAGAGAATTACTACGCCAAAAATACTCCAGTAATTATTACCAACATCATGCACAACTGGAAAGCCTTGCAGTTGTGGACACCGGAATACTTGCAGCAAAAATACGGCGATGCAGCGGTGGAAATTCAAGCTAACCGCAACTCCGACCCGGATTACGAAATTAAGGTACACAACCACAAAAAAACCGTTCAGTTCCGCGAGTATATAGATATGGTCGTCAACGGTGGCCCCAGCAACGACTGCTACATGGTTGCTAACAATCAAACTCTAGAAAGAGAAGAGTTTAAATCCCTATTCAACGACTTTGAAATTTTCCCAGAATATCTCAATTCCGACGATACAAAAGGTAGAGTTTTCTTTTGGTTCGGGCCCAAGGGTACTATTACACCGCTGCATCACGACCCGGTTAACTTAGTGTTAGCACAAGTATCCGGACGCAAACTGATTAAATTGATTGCGCCGCAACAAACACCTCTGCTTTACAATCATGTCGGAGTTTTCAGCAAGGTTGACGGCGAAAATCCCGACTATGACAAATATCCGCTTTACAGAGATGCGAAAGTCATTGAGGTGATTTTGGAACCTGGAGAAGTTATCTTTATTCCTGTCGGTTGGTGGCATCACGTAAAATCGCTGGAAGTAAGTATTTCGGTGTCGTTTACTAATTTTGTCTTCCCCAATTATTACGAATGGAAATATCCTCATATTAATTGGTAGTTGGCAGTTGACTGTTGACTGTTGACTGTTGGCAGTTGACTGTTGTCAGTTGACTGTTGATAGTTAATCATTCCTTCGTAGGGTGCGTCATTTGTTGTTTTTCGATTATTATGAAGCAATACGGTTGACTTAACGCTTCTTGTCATTGCGAGCTATACGCGCGGCAATCTCCGTGACTATGACACTTCTGGGTTAAGTCAGATGCGCGCTGAGCA
>JAYUGZ010000503.1:0-1582 GCA_043767465.1 Cyanobacteriota bacterium | reverse complement strand
TTGATTGAGACATATCTTTGTGACCTCAGCGAGTATTTCTGATTATTTTAAATTTAAACGACAGTATCAGGATCTACTCCCAATTCCCGCAACCTCGCTGCTAATCTTTCAGCGCGTTGACGCTCCTCATCAGCGCGTTGACGCTCCTCATCAGCGCGTTGACGCTCCTCATCAGCGAGTTGACGCTGCTCCTGGGCGCGTTGACGTTCGATTACGGCTTGTTGCTGTGATTCCTGCAATTGAGCTTGTTCTGCCTTCACTAACTCCTCCACCAATGGCGGATTTAGTATTTCATCCACCGATAAAACGAAATCTGGAAATACTACAGACACAATCTCTTCACCCGGAAAGAAATCTGTATGCGTGTAACCATCTTCACCTTCAATAAATGCTAAAATCCTGATTTTTTGCTTCCCAGATTTAGGGTCAACAATGCAATATTCTGGCACATTCGCTAATTCATACTGTGCTCGTTTAATCATGTAATCTGCCCGTCGGTTTTCACTCACTACCTCTACTACTAATAGCGGTGTTTCTCCTAAGTCAAGGATGCCTGAACCAGGCTTGGCAAGTATTTGTTCCCACAAACTTTGAGTGCAGACAAGTACATCGGGAATGCAAGATGTAGCACCTTCTGTTCTGACTCCTACAGAAGTTTTTACTACTAAATCGAGATTGTGTTCCGCGAGATAGCGCTGTAATTTGTAAACCCAATATTCGCAGATGCTTGTGTGTAATGCGCTAGCCGTTGCCATTGGTATTAGTTTGCCTTTGTACAGTTCGTATTGTACATCAGGATCTCCTTGATAAACTCTGTATTCTTCAAAGGTTAAAGTTGGAGAAGTATCAACTTCTTTTTCTTCTACAACTGGGGCGATTGATTGAGACATAGGTTTTGGTATAAATTTAGATTGATACAGTTCCTATTGTAGATCGGATTACCATTTGGGCGATCGCCTCAACAAAGCTGTAGCTGCCTCGCTGTCGAGAGGTTTAGAGAAAAAGTACCCCTGACCGTACTCGCAGCCGATCGCCCGCATTTGAGCCAATTGGACGGCGGTTTCGACACCTTCTGCCACTACCTCCATCCCCAAACTGCGGGCCAGCATGACGATCGCCCGCACGATTTCCAAATTTTCGCCCATTTCCCCGACGCGACTGACAAAAGACCGATCGACCTTCAAAATATTAATCGGGAATCTGTGCAAATAACTCAGAGACGAATAACCAGTGCCGAAATCATCAATACACAGCCCAATTCCCAACTCTCTCAACTGCGAAAGCATCGCCGCCGCCGCTTCCCCATCTTCCATCACCACAGTCTCAGTAATCTCCAACTTCAAACAGCGAGCATCAACACCCGTTTCCAGCAAAACTTGCTTAATTTGCTCGATCGACTCCGGTTCCGAAAACTGCCTCCCGGAAAGATTTACCGCTACTGTCAACCGCGAATTTCCCACAGGTAAATTCAAACTCTGCCACTTAATAATTTGGCGGCAGCTTTCGTTCAAAACCCACAAACCCAAAGGCGTAATTAACCCAGTTTCCTCCGCCATCGCAATAAATTCCATCGGGGAAACTA
>JAYUGZ010000502.1:0-4115 GCA_043767465.1 Cyanobacteriota bacterium | reverse complement strand
GCCAATACGCTCAGCTTCGTACATCCCGGCTTCCACTGCGACTGCGACATCGGCGACTGCACCGCGAATAATTGCCGTGCACAAACCTGCGCCAATTTTCTCGTAGGCGGCCAAGTGTACGTCTGCGGATTTGAGCATAGCATCGCAAGCGCCGACC
Source organism: Cyanobacteriota bacterium (assembly GCA_043767465.1). GTDB lineage: Bacteria > Cyanobacteriota > Cyanobacteriia > Cyanobacteriales > Microcoleaceae > Microcoleus. The sequence continues at coordinate 3,958 of JAYUGZ010000502.1, read as the reverse complement.
ATTGCCGGAAATCCCCGCGTTTCTAGCAAACCGATCGCCTGATTGCTCAGTCGAGAAAAACTGCCGCTTTCCGACAGTTGAGTCAGGCGAAAGCCGATCGGCAAAACCACTTCCAAATTAGCCAAAGGTCTAGCAATCACCAACTTAGAAACAAACTGTCCGAACTGTTCAGCAGTCTGAGCTCCGGCTTCCACAGCCAAACGCACGTCGGAAATTCTGCCCCGGACGATCGCCGTACAGTGACCGGAACCAATTTTTTCGTATCCTACTAAAATCACCCCTGCCGACTTCAGCATCATGTCAGCAGTCCCGACGATTGCCGGAAAACTCCTGGTGGATACCAAACCCAAAGCAGTGTCTTTGAAGTATTCCTGGCGCTGCGAATCCGATTGGCTACTATAATTATCTGTTTGTCCGTCCATCTTCTATTACCCTTAGAAACTTCCAAAAATAAAAATTTGTTGATAGTTTTAGTTTGTCAGATGAGAAGACAGACTGCACGAGCTCTAAGACACAGATTTCTGCTGCAAGGCCTTAAAAATTGTTGAGCTAACAATAATATGAGATTACCTATTTATATTTTTTGATTCTGCCTTCAGCATAGCTGCCTTTTGCCGAAATGAGGGCTATCCGGAACCGCCCGATAAAGTTTGACCGTTTTCTTGCGATCGATTAAAAGCTTGTCGGTGCGGAAACAGCGTCCCCAGTAGCTGATGGATGTGAGCTTGGCCGTAGAGAATAGTTGGCCCATCACTTGGTTGGGGAGGCGGGTCTGCGCCGTTAGATTCCGGCGGCTCTACGGCAGTTTCTGGCGGTGTTTGAGGCTGTGTTGGGGCCGGTTCTGGTGGCTCCATCGGTCGATCGACCGATGGGACAGTAGCAGACGGGGTTTCCGCTTCTGCGGTTGTTTCTGCTGCAACTTGGCGGCTGCTATCTCCCATCAGAGAACCTGCTGGCAAAATTTGCATTTGAGCAATACAAGGATTAATCAGCGTCGTCGCCGCGCCAATACAGGCATTTGTGCCGATCGTCCCCGCACCTACCACCAACACTCCTGCACCCAGAATCACGCCCGCCTCGATGTCCAGATTACCTTCGCGGGCGTGAAGAATAACTCCCATGCCGATACAGGCACCGGCGGCGATCGAGATCCGGCTACCCGGATCTGCTTGCAGGATGACTCCTGGGGCGATCGCTGCACCCTCATTTACAACTACATCGCCACTCATCAAAATCTGAGAGTTGCTACTTAATTGCAGTGGCGATAAATACATTCAACTTCACCATGAAAAGAGCTATTATTTTAGATAAAAGGACTTTGATTTATCGGTTTTTTAGCTTAATAAATTTAACTCGTTCCATCTAATAAACGAGTATTTACTAATACTGAAAAGCTCGATCGCGACTTACGCATAGCCTCGCATTTGTAGGTGTACATTTCGCACCTTGCCCACATAATTAACGCATCAAGCCACTTTTTACATAAGTCCTGTTGATTGATGCTTTAACATTTTATAGAAAGTTTCAGAAGATTTTAGATTTTGACCAAAACTTCTCAATCGAGCCTTCTAAATATCTAAAATCCAACTTGAATCCCAGGGCTGATTCTCCCGCTAGCCCAACGCGAGCACTTAACGGGAGAAACCAGCTAATTACCTGACCTTCTTAAGGTCGTTGGATAATTTCTTCGAGCACCCGGCGCTTGGCCTTGGAGTCGATACCGAGCAAGCGGACGTAATCGCCGCTGTGTTCGGTCATACAGCTTTCGAGAGCCGAAATTACTTCGGATTCGCGGTTGGAGGCGATCGGCGTGCAACTGCTCCAAGAACCGGTACGGAAACGGCGCGCGTCGGCGTGTTCCGAGCCAATTTTGTAGCCTTGGGAGAGCAGGTTGCGGATTTGGTCGATCGTCTTACCAGCCAACTTGCCGCTACTTACCGCCGAACCAGTCGAAGCTGCTGCTTTGAATCCCGATGTGGCAGCCGGCTTAGCAGACTGAGCAACAGGGCCGTCTGGACGCTGAATAATTTCTTCAACCACGCGGCGCTTGGCTTTCGGGTCAATGCCGATGAAGCGCACGTATTCGCCCGGATATTCGTTCATCACAGCTTCTAAAGCTGCGATCGCCTCAGATTCGTTTCTGGTTTGCACCGAAGCCCCGCTTTGCCAAGAACTGGTACGGAAGCGGCGCGCATCGGCGTGTTCCGTCCCCACCTTGTAGCCTTGAGCTAGCAAGCTGCGAACCTGAGCCACTGTTTCCGCGCTCAATTTGCCACTTGACACGGAACCGCCATTGTGGTGTGCAGCTTGTGCAACTTTACCGTTAGATTGGTGAGTTTTGGCGCCGTTAGAACCGTTAGAGCCGTTAGAGCCATTGTCTCCCGGTCTTTGGACAATTTCTTCTAGTACGCGGCGCTTGGCTTTGGTGTCAATCCCGATCAAGCGGACGTATTCTCCTTGGTGGTCAGCCATGCAGGCTGACAAAGCCGCGACTACTTCAGATTCGCGGGTTGAGGAAATTGGGCCGCAAGTGCGCCAAGAACCGGTACGGAAGCGGCGCGCGTCGGCGTGTTCAGCTCCTACGCTATATCCTTGGGCTAGCAAATTGCGGATGCTATCGGCAAGAGTTGAGCTCAATTGGGTGGTGGAATGGGTAGAATAAGTAATTGGAGGCATAGTAGAGTTTTTAGCTTGCTCGTTGCGAATTGGTGCTAGACAGGCGATGTTGTCAGCGCAGCGATAACCGGTTCTCAGAGCGTCATTGATTCCGATGACGTGGGTTGCAAATTTAACGTCTGTATCAAGAACATCCGGCAGGCGATCGGCTTGCTGCTGATTAGTGATGATGGCTCCCGAAGGTATGTACTTACCGGGGGGAATCTCCACATCTTGAATTAGTACGTGCATCATCACAATGCAGCCTTTTCCTACTCTGGCATTGAACACCGTAGAGCGAAAGCCGATAAAGCACTCGTCACCTACGTAAGCCGGGCCGTGAATTAAACTCATGTGGGTGAGGGAAGTATTTTTCCCCACCCACACAGAATAGGACTTGCTGTCGTCTCCTGTGACTCGGCCTTGTTCTAAACCGTGAATCACTACTCCGTCTTGAATGTTGCTTCCTTCTCCGATATAAAAAGGAGTACCTTCATCGGCGCGGATAGATGTCCCTGGGGCAATCATCACATTAGAACCGATATGCACATCCCCAATAATGTTAGAAAAGGAATGTACGTAGGCGGTATCATGAATTTTGGGCTCAGCCAAGTTTTTCGACCAAGGCGTCGGGGGAGCCGCAACGTTGCGGACTGCCATAAATTAAGTTCTCCTAAGCTGAAAATTTTTTTTGTTAGTTGTTAGCTGTTAGCTGTTAGCTGTTAGTTGTTAGTTGTTAGTTGTTAGTTGTTAGCTGTTCACGGCGTCAACTGTCAACTGTTCACTATTTACTGTCAACTGCTTTCTTGTCAACTGTCAACTAGCGGTACGGGTCGTCTTTTTTACTGTAAATGAGGCGGTTTTCTACATTGACAGTATCTATAATGCCTACTACCAGAGCATCGATCGGACGGTTTTCGCTTCCGGGCGCGATCCGGGCTGCGCTACCTCGGGTCACTAAAACCCATTCATCTATACCAGCGCCCACACAGTCAGCGGCTACCTCATACCCGGGAACTGGCAAACCTTCCTCATTGATGAATTGCAGCAGTAGAAATTTCGATCCTCTCAGCGTCGGCTCTTTTTGGGTACTGACAACTGTGCCGAGAACTTTGGCCATTTGCATTTTAGGTAGCAGGTAATTGGTAATTGGTAATTGTCATTTTCACACTGTCACTTGTCTTTTTTAAATTAGCTTTTCTCAGTCCGCTATCCGCATTTTAGAGTTCTTCGTCTACCTAATCACTGATGACTGATGACTGATGACTAATAACCAATATCCCACGATCACCTCAATTAAAAA
>JAYUGZ010000501.1:0-4119 GCA_043767465.1 Cyanobacteriota bacterium | reverse complement strand
CGTCATCACTTCATCGTAAATTAACAATACATTATACTGGCGGGCCATTTGTGCGATCGCCCGCAAAAACTCAGGGCGACACATCCGCATTCCCGCAGAACCTTGCACCAAAGGCTCGATAAAAATGCCCGCATAGCCGCCCTGCTGCAACAAAAACTCCAATTTCTCCAAACACCTCGTCTCCTTGCTTTCCACCTCCTCATCGCCGTCAAAAGTCGCCGGAAAAGGCACAACATCCCCAGGAAACATTAGAGGTGCAAAAGGTTCCCACCACAGCGAACTTCTACCCGCAGACATCGCGCCCACAGTATCACCGTGATAACCTCCCTCAAAACTAATAAAGCTAGTGCGGTTAGTTTCTCCCAGATTTAGCCAATATTGAAAAGCCATTTTCAGAGCAACTTCAACAGCAGTCGAACCATTATCAGAAAAGAAAATCCGCGTCAAAGAATCAGGCGTATGAGTTATCAATTTAGCAGCAAGTTTTTGCGCAGGTTCGTGAGTAAAACCAGCAAAAATGACGTGTTCTAACTTTTTTGCTTGTTCGTAAAGAGCCTCAGCCAGAACCGGATGACTGTGCCCATGAATCGTCACCCACCAACTAGAAATACAGTCACGAATTTGCCGCCCATCTTCTAGTTCTAGCAGCGACCCTTTACCGCTAATTACCTTCAGCGGCGGGGGAGCAGTTTTCATTTGCGTGAAGGGCTGCCAAATTGGTGAAGTTGAGGAATTATCTTTCTGACTTGTCATCACTTCTGCTTCTTAGCTAATCTTAACTTGCATTTTACTACAGCGATTGTAACTCAAATATAAACTTTTTATTCCTTCTTCTTTCTTTTTCTCTTTTAACTGGTTCCTAGGCTCTACCTGGGAACCGAAATCTAGAGGCTCTGCCTCGGCTGCGAAACCTACATTTTAATATAGCAATTTTTACTATAATTAACTGGTTCCCAGGCAGAGCCTGGGAACCCATATTCAGAGGCTCTGCCTCGGCCGGGAAAAAGGAGGCAGAGTCTCCGGATCTACTTTACCAGGCAGAGCCTGGTAACGAGTAGATATTCGTGGGCGATAGTTAAATTTGTCAGTTACGATTTTCTTGCTACCAGCAAATAAGTCGTCATTGCTCCTTTACCTTTAACATTAATCTTACCGCGTTTTTCCAACACATACTTATCGCACAGCAACTCATAAGTTGATTTGCTAACTTGAATTTTACCAGGAAGTCCCTGGGATTCCATGCGGCTGGCTGTATTCACAGCATCTCCCCACAAATCGTAAATAAACTTTTTAGTGCCGATGACACCTGCTACAACAGGCCCAGTATTAATCCCAATGCGGATCTGGAGAGGTGCACCGCATTCGTCGCGGAATTTCATAATTTCTTGCTGCATTTCCAGGGCCATTTCGGCAATAGATTCTGCATGATTTACACAGGGAAGTGGCAAACCGCCTGCTACCATATAATTGTCGCCGATCGTCTTAATTTTTTCTAAGCCGTATTTCTCGCTCAAGCAATCGAAAGCTGAAAATATTTTGTTCAGCAATTCGACCAATTCTTCTGGAGACGTGCGGGAGGAGATTTCGGTAAAGCCCACAATGTCCGCAAACAGCACCGTCACCTCGGCAAATCCGTCTGCAATATTTATCTGGCCTTGTTTTAGGCGATCGGCAATCATTTCCGGTAAGATATTTAGTAATAAACGTTCCGACTTTTCTTGTTCGGCGCGCAATATTTCCTCAGCTTGTTTCCGCTGTGCGATTTCCTTGTATACTCGTTGAAACATTTGATTAAAAGCGACCATGACTTCTCCCAACTCATCATCGCGCTTGACAGATAAAGAGTAGAAATCAGGTTTTTCTCGATCTTTGCTCAAAGCGACTCCCGCAGCGATCAAGTCATCGCGCAGTCTCAAGATAGGTGCAATTACTGTCACTCCCAAAAAAAGCATAGTTACAGAAGTGACAAAAGCTGATATAATGATGACTAGAATAGCAATGCGCCCGATAAATGCGTTGAGTTCCGGTTGAACAGTAGAAGCATCATGCCGAACAATTAACGTATAATCGCCTCCCAAATGTCGCTCAGTCCAAGCAATATCGTAGCGCTTTTCATCCAAACTTTTTTGACGAACTATACGAGAAATTTTTAGTTTATGCAAATCAATTGTTGGCGCTTCACCAAGTGTATATATTAGCTGACCGTTAGCTTGGTAAATAGATACTCCTAAAACTACTTGAGAATCCTTAGTAATATTTTTTACTTGTTTTTCCAAGACAGTGCGATCGTAAATATCTTGTTTTAGCAAAACCTCTAGGGAATCAACAGTCGCCCGAGACACCTGTTCTAGTTGATTTAAAAGTTCATTTTCGCGCCGAAAATAAGAGGGAACTAAAATAATTCCCTCTATCACAAGAATGCTAGCAAATACCCATAAAGCTATTTGCCTAGACAAACGAGATTTGAAAAAACCCAAGAATGATAAAATGCGCACTGACATAAAATTTACTATTGTGCAAATGGCTAATTTAGGACACAGGAAAAGAAACTGGGTTTCTTGTAATAAATTTTGGGTTTTTCAACGAAGATAAGACGGCGGTTGAAACCGCGCCTACACAAACGAAGTCCGGATGGTGCGCGGACTGAAGAAAGAAGATAGCGTAATTTTAACCGCCCGCTCTTCAACCCGCGGAGGCGGGTTTTGTTTGTGTAGAAGCGGTTTCAACCGCCCGGTCTTCTGATCCCAAGCGTATTGGCTAGCTCCTTAATCATATGATAAACAAATTAAACCAAAACTGCGCTGACTAACCTGCCTGCAAGCAAATAAGTATTCATATCGCCCTTGCCTTTGACGTGGATAATTCCTCTATCTTCAAACAGATACTTATTTTTCAAGATATCGTAAGTTGATTTGGTGACTTGAATCGCGCCAGGAATTCCGTGGGATTCCATGCGGGCTGCTGTATTGACGGCATCGCCCCAGAGGTCGTAAATGAATTTTTTGGTGCCAATAACTCCCGCAATCGCAGGCCCGGTATTGATGCCGATGCGAATGTTAATACCTGAATGATGTTTGGCATTAAATTTTGCTAATTCCTCCTGCATATCTAAGGCCATTTCCGCAATACATTCGGCGTGGTTGGTGCTGGGATTTGGCAAACCTCCCACTACCATGTAAGCATCTCCAATTGTTTTGATTTTTTCCAAGCCATACTTTTCCGTCAAACCATCGAATGCGGAAAAAATTTCGTTGAGAAAAATGAGCAACTCTTCAGGAGATATTTGTGATGAAAGCACAGTAAAGCCCACAATATCCGCAAACAAAATCGTGACTTCTGCAAAGCCGTCAGCAATACTGTTGTCACCGTCTTTTAACCTAGCAGCAATGGATTCGGGTAAAATATTGAGCAGCAGGCGATCGCTCTTTTCTTGTTCTTTCAGCAATTCTACATTAGTTTCTTGCAATTGTGCGGTACGTTCCCTGACACGCTGTTCTAATTGTTTAGCATTTTGGCGCAACCTGCTGATAGATAAACTTAATCCCAATATCCCTAATACTGAAAGTCCTGCTAACAGGAAAAACAAGTTTTTCAGTCCGCCCCGAGTTTTTTGAGTGATGGTATCGAGAGGTTGAGTAATTTCCAATATACCGCGCACATCTCCGACTTTCCAGTCTTTTTTAGGACTGTAGGGATGAGTGTTGTGGCAATTGACGCAGCTAGCAGTTAAAGGGTCTGCTTCTGCATATCGAAATGCTGGCTTACCGCGAAATTCCTCACTTCTAAAAAATTTTTGTGTCGGATTTTGGATCAAATATTTAATGGCTTCTCGTTCAAAATCGTCTTGAGGCCCACCTTCTTTTTGTCGCCAAGGAAATGGGTAGTCGCTGTACAGGCGAACTGACACTTCAGGATTTTTTTCGGTTATATGTTTACCTAATTCTATCAAAAAGGTTGCTGGTACAGGAACTGTTGTTTTTGTTGGATTGTAGTCGTGGGTAAAGTTAATCAGTTTCTCATTGTTGAGAGGATTGACAACATCAGAACTGTAAAGGGTGCGGGCTTCTCTAATGCTTTGGGCGTAGAGGGTGGCATTCTGGAGTGCTTGGGATGCAATTA
>JAYUGZ010000500.1:0-4124 GCA_043767465.1 Cyanobacteriota bacterium | reverse complement strand
TAACAAATAACAAATAACAAATAACAAATAACAAATAACAAATAACAAATAACAAATAACAAATAACAAATAACAAATAACAAATAACAAATATGATTTATCCTGGTCGGCAAAAGCAACTTGAAACATTAATTCAAAAATTGGGACTGTCGAAGGATGCTGCGATTAAATGGCATCTTGTCGATTTAGCTTTGACTCATGCGAGTGCTTCTGCTAAGGCAAATTATGAGCAACTAGAGTTTGTGGGCGATGCAGTGGTGCGGCTGGCGGCGTCAGAATTGTTGTTTGAGATTTATCCCGACTGTACAGTGGGAGAATTTGCTGCTATTCGATCGATCTTGGTGAGCGATCGCATTCTTGCTAAAATCGCTGACAGTTACGGGTTCGATCGCTATTTAATCGTTTCCAGCAGCGCCGCCTCGGACAAAACAGGCGCGGTGCCCAGGCTGGCAGATTCTTTGGAAGCCTTACTCGCCGCCCTTTATTTGAGCGCCCAGACGTTAGAATTAATTCGCCCTTGGCTCGATGGTCACTTTCAACGCTTAGCGGCGGAAATTCGTAGCGATCCGGCACGCCAAAATTACAAAGCTGCTCTCCAAGAGTTGACTCAAGGTAAATACAAAACTTTGCCCAAATATAGCGTGCAAGAAACCGGGACAGTACAGGGCGGCGAGGATCGTTTTACGGCCCAGGTTCACATTCAGGGAGATTTGGTAGCAGAGGGAAAAGGTCGATCGATCAAAGCAGCGGAACAAGCAGCGGCTCAGGCAGCTTTTAGTCAGTTGACAGTTGACAGTTGACAGTTGGCAGTTGGCAGTTGACAGTTGGCAGTTGACAGTTGGCAGTTGACAGTTGACAGTTGGCAGTAGTTATTAGTCATTGGGAATTGGGAATTAGAATTGGAAATCTTTAGTATTAAAAGAAACCTAAAAATTACAAATTATGTTATAATTACTGTGCGATTATTGAAATTTATAATCAATGAAAATCGGAATAGCTGTATTGGGTGCGGGCCGCTGGGGAGTTAACCTAATTCGCAACTTTCTCGAACATCCCAACAGCGAAGTTTTGGCGGTAGTAGACCCAAATCGAGATGCGTTGATGGCTGTTCAAAAACAGTTTAATCTGCATCCCTCTGTGATTCTAGCTGCCGATTTGTCACAAGTGCAAGAATTGCCGGGACTGGATGCTGTGGCGATCGCCACTCCAGCTTCCACACACTACACCCTCGCAGCAACAGCCCTGCAACAAGCCTACCACGTTTTAGTAGAAAAACCCCTCGCCCTCAACCTCTGTGAAGCAATAGAACTCTGCCAATTAGCCCAAAAACAGCAGCGTCAACTATTAGTTGACCATACTTATCTGTTTCATCCCGCAGTCGATCGCGGCCAAAGGATTATTCAGCAGCATCAACTCGGAAAATTGCGGTACGGTTACGCCCAACGCACTCATTTTGAACCGGTACGACACGACGTTGATGCCCTTTGGGACTTAGCCGTTCACGATATCGCTATTTTCAATACTTGGCTGGAACAAAGCCCAATTCAAGTCAGCGCTACGGGGACTGTATTTCCCAAGTCAGAAGTCACAAGTCAGAGTGAAGAAGGAATAAATCAAGAACCAGGATTAGCAGATTTAGTTTGGGTAACGCTGACTTATCCCGACGGATTTCAAGCATTCATTCACCTGTGCTGGCTAAATCCCGACAAACAAAGGCGCTTAACTGTTGTCGGTAGTTTGGGAACTTTGATTTTTGATGAAATGTTGCCGGAAACTCCCCTGATTTTGCAGCGCGGTAGTTCAAATCGGGGGGGCGAAGAGCAGAATTTTTGGGAAAGTGCGATTCCCTACGGGATAGCTTCGCAGCGCGTACCGCAGCCAAATACTAGCATCGCAAGTCGCGACATATTAAGTTTAGAACAAGTAGAACCGCTGCGCCGAGTGTGCGATCGCTTCCTTAACTGCGTGCAAACAAATACCCCTTGTCCTACCTCTTCCGGCTCGGCCTCCGTAGAATTAATCCGCATTCTCAGCGCTTTGAGCAAATCCCTCGAACTCGGCGGACAGCCCCTCATGCTATTTGAGATTTGAGATTTGAGATTTTCCCTGGGAAAAATCACTCAAAATTTTTGAAATTTCCCTTTTCCGTCACCAAATCCTGGCTGTGAAAATAAAAACTGGACTGCTGATTGACAGGTAAAGAAATCATTACCGAAGTACCTAGATTCACACCAACACTGTGCAGGGTAATGCTTCCGATCATAGATTCCATAATCCTGCGCGAGATAGCCAAGCCCAAACCGTTACCGCCAAACCTGCGAGTTGTAGAACCGTCAGCCATCACAAAAGGTTGAAACAATTTCTGCTGCTGAGCCGGATCGATACCAATTCCCGTATCTTTAATCGTCACCACGACCCAATCGGTTTGAGCGTTCTGAGCGATCGCACTTTCCGGCCCACTGCCGTTAAAACCTGCAGAATTAGTCTTTGATTCTAGGCGCACTGATATACTAATGCTGCCCGACTCGGTAAACTTAACGGCATTGCTCAACACGTTCAAAAATACCTGTTTTAGCTTCTCTGGATCGGCATGAACAATAATCGGATCGTGAGGAGCTGGCAAGCTTAATTTCAAACCTTTTTCCTGAATTTGAGATGCTTGCAAATCAATCGCGTCTTCAAGTACCTGGGTAATATCAACTATTTCTAACATCAGCGAGAAGGTGCCGGATTCTATTTTAGCAATATCCAAAATATCATTAATAATATTCAGCAATTGCATTGCTGAGTCGTGAGCCCGCTGCAAGAACTCCATCTCTTCATCTCGGTCATCGCAGTAGCCGTCCCGCACAATTTGAATAAAACCAATAATCCCGTTGAGTGGCGTTCTCAATTCGTGAGAAATATTGCCCAAAAATTCATTTTTTAACTGATTTGCAACTTGCGCTTCCTTGGTTGCCAATTCCAATTCTGTGGCCCAGGATCTGAGGCGTTGCACCATGCTATTGAGTGCTTCTGATAATTGATTGAATTCCCTGATTTGGAAATTTTGCGGCACTGCTTGGGGCGCTTCTGTATCCACTTTCAGCGCGTAGTCTCTCAGTTTTTCCAAAGGACGCGCCAAGTCGCGAGACAGATATAAAGTCGCGATGATACTAGCAGCAACCAAACCGACAATTAAATTAAATAAAACTTGCTGAATTTCTTCCAAACCGGACAGAGCGTTATCTAAACGAGAGACAGCTAAAATAATCCACTTGCTGTTTTCCTGTTTAGTAGAAGGACTCGGGATAGCAGCGTATCCTGCGAGCAACTCTACACCATTTTTGTCAAAGGAAAACAAGTGGAGAAAAGCTTGTCCGCCAGCCATCGCCCTTCTGACAATACTTTTTAGTCGATCGGCATCTGCCTCGGCGTCGATATTGCGGCCGACGCGGTTGATATTCGGGTGCGCCAAAATCGTCCCATCTTGGTCGATCGCCACCGTGTAGCCGGCTAGAGAACCCTTGGGAGCGCTAGTTTGCACCGGCAGGGCAGACTGCAAACTCAAAGCATAACTCAACTGTCGGCTGTTGCCGCGACGAATGTAAACAGGAGCGCTCAACACCAAACTCACTTGGCTGTCGCGGCCTTCTTTACCAGCCTCTGGAAAATTCTCAGCACCCACAGCCAGCTTCTTGTTGTTTGCTTTCCCCTGTCGCTGCACAGGCCACGACAGACTGATGTAAACGCTCTTGTCATCCAGCAGCGTTTGCTGCTGCTGCACTGGCGGCCAATAAGTGGGAGGCAGCGACTGAATCGGCTGCTGCCCGCAAGTGCTGGCTATCACTTGATTTGTCTGTAAATTAGTCAATTGCAAGCAATCAACCTGCGCTGGCAACCGCTGCCCTAATTGCGCAATAAACTTTTGATAATCCTTCGGCTCTACAGACTGCAACATCGAGTTTTCCGAAGCACCGATCAGATTCGACTTCAGGGATTTGGCCCACTGTTCAATAGTTTCTGCTTTTCTAACGGCACTTTCTGTCAAGTTTTGACGAGCAGTTTCCAGAAGCGTCGAGCGTGCCTTGCGATAGGTAACATACTCCCCCACCAGTAGAACAGGTACGCTGAGCAACAAAATC
>JAYUGZ010000499.1:0-1587 GCA_043767465.1 Cyanobacteriota bacterium | reverse complement strand
TCAGTATTGTCGATCGAGGCTACCTATTTTTCGTCCAAGACTACGTACCCGGTCAAACCTACCGCTTTTTGCTGGATGCCCGCAAGCGTCAGGGTTTGCGGTTCATAGAAGCGGAAATCAATCAACTGCTGCTCCAGATTTTACCAGTGCTCGAATACATTCACTCTTTGGGAGTGCTGCACCGCGACATCTCCCCAGATAACTTGATTCTGCGCTTGTCTGACGGGATGCCGGTGCTGATTGACTTTGGCGGAGTCAAAGAAGTCGCAGCCACCGTAGAGTCTCTGTTTGCCGAGGGTAACAGCACTCCCGCCCCCGCGACTCGCATCGGCAAGCTCGGCTACGCTCCCGCCGAACAGATGCAAATGGGAATTGTCTATCCCCACAGCGATTTGTACGCTCTGGCGGCGACGGTTTTGGTGCTGCTGACAGGGAAGGAACCGCATCAGTTGCTCGATAGCCAGACGCTGAATTGGAACTGGCGATCGCAATGTTCTCTGTCTCCAAATATGGCTCTGGTACTGGATAAAATGCTCGCTCACAGCCCCAGCCAGCGTTATTCCTCGGCTCGCGAGGTTTTGCTCGCTCTCTCCGGCAATCCACCTTTGCAGCCACAGCCGCAACCGCCACAGCCAGCGTATTTTGCGCCCACACAGCCGCCGCCGGAGCACTCCGCTATGCCAGTGCCAACTGTACCCATGTCCGCCCCCACGCCCCAACTACCGGGGACTCCGGTGCGAGTTGCTGCTATTGGCAATCAGCAAAAGATGCCTGCTTGGAAAATGGTTTTGTTTGTGGTGGCGGTGCTTTCAAGTATGGGGGGAGTTGGCTGGTTTGCAGGCAATTATTTGTTGAATTTGCAATCAAAAGTGCAGAATGTTTCGCCGATTCCGCAGAGTTCTGGGCCGAAGCAGCAGCAAGAAGATGCTTTGCGCGATCGCTTTTCCAAGCTCAAAATTGACGATCGATTCTATAGCGGTTACGTCAATCTTGTAGACGAGAATTTCTATGCCAAATACCCAGAATTGGGCGGGCGGCTGTTAAAAGAAGGTGAGGACGATCGCCAGTGGCGCGAAAGATGGCAAAAAATCGGCGATGAATTGCTCGACAAGCTGGAAAACCTCAGCAGCGACGCTAGAGCGCGATTGGGTACCTACGACACCGCCGACCTCGATCGCTGGAAAACGGAGGTTAACAAGCTGAATTTGAGCAGTCGGGCGCTGTACGATTTGGCTGATGCTAAGTTTTTTTATTGGTTTCCACAACAACCACGCGATCGTAATATCATCGGTTTGCCGATCGGGCAAATTTGGCAAGCAATTACCGCCGACAGCCTCACCTCTTTGCAAGCAGGAGCGACTGTCGAAAGCGTTGAATTTGACAGCCGCGCCAAAAGCAAAGTTCTCACAGGCAATCTTAAGCCCGGAGAAGGAAAAGCTTACATTGCCCGGTTCGCTCAAAATCAAACTTTGCGCGTGAATTTGCAAGCTCCGCGCAAATCTACTCTGCTGTCAATTTATTCTCCCGGGCGGACAAACAAAGCTCGGGCTTTGCTGCAAGATGCAGAGGGGCTTAGTTGGTCTGGAT
>JAYUGZ010000498.1:0-4132 GCA_043767465.1 Cyanobacteriota bacterium | reverse complement strand
GTTTATTACGCACAAGAAAGGCTTACTGTTTGATGGCAATAACCCCACATATTTGTACGGGTACGGCGGTTTTGGTATCTCGCTGACTCCGAGTTTTTCTATTAGCAATGTCGTGTGGTTGGAGATGGGCGGAATTTATGCGATCGCCTGTTTGCGAGGTGGCGGTGAATACGGCGAATCGTGGCACCAAGCAGGCACAAAGTTGAACAAGCAAAACGTGTTTGACGACTTTATCAGCGCCGCTGAATGGTTGATTGACAATAAGTATACCAAGCCGGCCAAATTGGCGATCGCAGGTGGCAGCAACGGCGGCTTATTGGTGGGGGCTTGCATGACTCAGCGGCCGGAATTGTTCGGCGCAGCATTGCCAGCAGTGGGCGTCATGGATATGTTACGCTTCCACAAATTTACCATTGGTTGGGCCTGGACTTCGGAATACGGTTCGCCGGAAAATGCCACGGAATTTCCCACAATTCACGGCTATTCTCCGCTGCACAATCTGAAACCGGGAACGGCTTATCCGGCGACAATGATCACAACTGCCGATCGCGACGATCGCGTAGTTCCTGCCCACAGTTTCAAATTTGCTTCGGCTTTGCAAGAAACCCACGCAGGAGAAAAACCCGTGTTAATTCGGATTGAAACCAAAGCCGGACACGGTGCGGGAAAACCCACTGCGAAAATTATTGAAGAATTGGCAGATGAATGGGCTTTTTTAGTGCGGGAACTCGATATTAACGTTTAACCAGCGCCAGATTGGGGTTGCATCCTAGGGAATGGGCACGCGCGGACAGTACGTATTGCCTAGGATGGGTACCCCCCAGTACCAAGCACCTGCTGGTACGCACCCCCTACCTCACTGTACTGCTGGAGACATTTTTTTGTGAACATCTGGTGTTCAATGCTAAAATCTAGCGATGGTTCACGGGTTTTCGCAGCGGATAGCCGAAAACCCATAGCATAGATTAATGCAGCTTGTCAACTACCACTACTGTTAACTTATCTTGATTTATGTTAATAAATGTATGTTTTAGTGGTCATTATCAGATATTTTTGAGATCGTTTCGCTGCCACTTCAGGAAGTTAACCGTAGATGTCAACTGTCAAAAGTAGTAAAGGAAATATAAAGTAAAAATTTTTCCCGAGCTGTGAAACTGATTTTCTCAGTGGATTTACGGTAAAAAATTAACAAAAAATTACACTTACGCCTGTAGCGTGTACTGGCTTGCGATCGGAATAAGTGCCTTTTTGTGCAGCAATACGTAAGTAACGGGCGATCGCAATCTCACGGTTATGGCATCATCTATTCTCAAAGAAGCAAAAATTTAATAGCCTAGTAAAAGGCCGAAACTGCTTGCATATCTAGGGTTTACGGTGATTTTTTAGCTAGGGCAACCCGCGATCGGGCACAGTATTCCCAGTGCAAGACTTCCCTAAAATTTAAAGTTTAAAACAACACGTAAGTATTTAATTATACTAACAGAAATAATTCATATAAAATTTATATTTTGATGTTTATCAAGCTTTTTCAAAGAGGGTAAGTTAGAACTGACAAGTAAATCAGCGAATTATGAAAACGATCCCCAATATGTCGAATTTGTCAGCCGTAAAAACACCCAAATCTACAAATACAACCACTACAAGCAACTCATTCTTTAATCCAACAGCAAGCTCTCAAGCAGAAAGTGCATCGAAAAAAGATCTAGTCGTTGTTGACTCCCGAGTAGAAAACTACAGGCAACTGATCGGCGGGCTCAAAGCGGGAACCGAAGTATTTGTACTCAATCCAACCAGAGATGCGATCGGCCAAATCACCCAAATTTTGGCTCAGCGCAGCAGCATCAACAGCCTGCACATAGTTTCTCACGGCCGAGAAGCAGCGGTAGAAATCGGCCGGGCAGAACTGAATATTGATAACCTAGAAACCTACAGCAGCCAGTTGCAGCAGTGGGGAAAAGCCCTGGGCTCGCAAGCCAACATTCTGATTTACGGCTGTAACGTAGCCGCCGGTGAATCCGGGATTGAATTTATACAAAAACTCAGCGAATTAACGGGAGCAAATATTGCCGCTTCCCACAACCTGACTGGGAGTGCAGCACTAGGCGGCGACTGGGAATTAGAAATTACCACCGGACAAATCGATGCCGAATTAGCGTTTAAACAAGAAGTCCTAGAAGCCTACACATCAGTCCTAGTAACTTTAGTTACCGAAACCTTTCAAGGTTCAACAGCACTAGGGCCTTGGATTTATAATGGCGGCGGTTCACCTCCTCCTGGCTTAACCGCAGGCAGCGGCCCCGGCATTATTCCCGGTCTCGTGGGAGGGCCTTTCAATCCTGCCGGCAGCGGCGCTTTGCAATTAACATCAGCCGCCGTCAATCAAGCAAATTATGTCATCTACGACAGCCCCATCTCTTCCACAGACGGAATAAAAGTTACCTTTGATTTATTTGCCTATGGCAGTACGACTACCGATGGTGCCGATGGCCTGAGTTTTTTCCTAATTGACGGAGCAACTACGCCAACAGCAGCGGGAGGCTTCGGTGGCTCTCTCGGCTATGCTCCCAACGACACTCTCACCCAGCCCGGGATTGCAGGAGGTTATTTAGGTGTCGGATTAGACGAGTATGGCAATTTTTCTTATGCCAATGAAGGGCGTGTCGGTGGCCCCGGGACGATAGCTGATTCAGTAACAATTAGAGGCAGCGCCAGCGCAGCAACACCGTATAACTTTTTAGCTACCGCTCCCGTTCCCGGTGGCATAGATAATACTCTCGCAACCATTCGCACCGCTGCTAGAAAAAGAGTCCAAATTACATTATTTCCGATTACCAACCGTCTTTCAGTTGCGATCGACACTAACGGCGACAGCATATTTGGGCCGACCGAAACTTTTATCGACCTACCCAACTTGCTCCTGGTAAACGGAGCAATACCGCCTACTTTTAAATTTGGTTTTGCTAGTTCGACAGGCACGCAAACAAACATTCACGAGATTGCTAATCTCCTTGTCGAAACTATCATTACTCCTGTAACCCAAGCCGACATTTCCATTGCTAAAACAGGCCCCGCGTTTGCCCTTGCAGGCGGCAGCAACATTACTTATACAATCACTTCCACCAATATCGGCCCAGCTCTCGGGCCGGATGCCACTGGAACTGTGAATATTGTCTCCAACACTGCCTCAGACGTTCTGATTCAAGATCAACTGCCGGCAAACTTAACTTTCGTCAGCGCATCTGACCAGGGCACATACAACCCTACAACGCGGACTGTCATCTGGCCGAAGATCCCCACTCTGGCTAACGGTGTTAGCGCAGTCCGCAGCATCACTGCAACAGTCACCGGAACAGCCGGCACTACCATAACTAACACCGCCTTTAGCAACTCCAGCGTATATGATCCCACTCCAGCTAATAACAACGGTTCCGCAGTCATCTCTCAAGTCCCAACCACAATTGTTACTGTTCTTCCTAGTGCCGACCTCGTTACCACCAAAACCGGGGATCCAACGGCCCTCGCGGGTTCGAGAGTTACTTACACAATTTCCACAGTCAACAACGGGCCAGACCCAGCAACTAACGTCACAGTTACTGACAGCATCATTCCCGGCTTAACAGGAGTCAGCGTCTCCGCCGGCGGTAGTTACAATGGCACAACAGGTCTTGTCACCTTCCCAGCCGTCGTAGCAAGTTTAGCCAACGGAGCCACGGTCACCAACACAGTTAGCTTCATCGCACCCGCATCCGCTACCGTCAGGAACACAGCCAGCAGCAGTTCAGCTACTCCCGACCTCAATCCCGCCAACAACAATGGCACCGCTGCGAATGCCACAGTCACCACAGCTCTCAACCAAGCGCCAGTTGCCACTCCCGCCACCGTCACCACTCCGCCCAACAGCAGCATATTACTCGCAGGATTAGGAGGAACTGACCCTGACGGGACGATCGCCTCCTACAATATCGCCACCCTGCCCCCAGTCGCCCAAGGAACCCTATTCCTCGGAGATCCTGCTAACGGTGGCGTAGCGGTGACAGCAGGTCAAAGTCTGACACCAGCTCAACTTGCGCAAGTATATTTCAGAGCCACCGGAACTTTTACCGGAGCCAACTTCACCTACACAGCAACCGAC
>JAYUGZ010000497.1:0-10304 GCA_043767465.1 Cyanobacteriota bacterium | reverse complement strand
CTTGGCTGTTGGCTAAACGGTTGACGATCGTCGATTTGCCTACATTGGGGCGTCCAATAATAGCAACTATAGGTAGAGGCATAAAAGTAGCAGCAATTAGGCTGCGCCGTAATTTTGAGCTTTAATCTTTGATTATAAGGGAATGTGACTGAAATGGAAAGACTTATTTCTGTATTGGGCTTAGCGGTTTTTGTCGGTTTGTGCTACGCATTTTCAGTCGATCGGCGCGCTGTTAAGTGGCCGCCCGTACTTTGGGGAATTGCTTTGCAGCTAATTTTTGCAATTTTGATTCTCAAAACTGCTCCGGGTTTGGCGGCATTTAAATTTTTGGGAGATTTAGTCACCCAATTTCTCAATTTTTCTGATGCTGGGGCAAAGTTCATATTTGGTGAAAAATTTACGGATCACTTTATCGCTTTTAAAGTGCTGCCGACTATTATCTTTTTCTCTTCGTTTATCACCCTACTTTATCACTACGGCATTTTACAGCGGGTGGTGCAAGCAGTTGCTTGGGGCATGATTAAAACCATGAAAACTTCCGGTGCTGAAACTCTTTCTTGTGCTGCCAATATTTTTGTCGGACAAACAGAAGCACCACTATTAATTAAACCCTATGTAGCAACGATGACGCTCTCGGAACTGCACGCCGTGATGACGGGTGGTTTTGCGACAATTGCGGGCGGAGTTATGGCGGCTTACATTTCTTTTGGGGTGTCGGCTCAACATTTAATTGCTGCGTCGGTGATGTCGGCACCGGCTGCTTTGGCTATTTCTAAATTGCTGTACCCGGAAACTGAAAAATCCCTGACTGCTGGCGAGGTGGAGATTAAGGTGGAACAGGTTTATGCTAATGCGGTGGATGCGGCGGCTTCTGGTGCTAGCGACGGTTTGAAGTTAGCCGCAAATGTGGCGGCAATGCTGATTGCTTTTTTGGGTTTGTTGGCATTTTTTAATGCACTTTTGGGTTGGTTTGGCGGGCTGATTAGTTTGCCTCAGTTGTCGCTGGAATGGATTTTTTCTTATTTGATGGCTCCCGTGGCTTGGCTGATGGGCGTGCCTTGGGCAGATTGCGGAAAAATAGGAGTTATTTTGGGGAAGAAGACGATTTTAAATGAGTTTATTGCTTATCTGGATTTGATGGAATTGGTTAAGCAACAGGCGATTTCGGAACGCTCGGTAATTATTGCTACTTATGCTTTGTGCGGTTTTTCTAATATTGGTTCCATTGGAATTCAAATTGGGGGAATTGGGGGGATGGCGCCGTCGCGTCAGGGCGATTTGGCTCGGTTGGGCGTCAGGGCGATGATTGCTGGTTCTGTGGCTTGTTTTATGACTGCTTGCATTGCGGGAATGCTGGTTTAAAAGCTTTGAGTTTTGTAGGGTGCGCACCGCGCACCTTACTCTTAAGGTTATTAAATAAAAGTTAAAATTTAAGATTGTCAAGTTAAAGCATGATATCCAATTGAAGATTGGGGAAGCAAAATATCAAATTTGAGCGATCGGCTATTATGGAAAATAAGCAAGAGTTTAGTCTGCAACAGTAGATGGAAACACGAAACTAAATTATCCTCTAAGTCCTATCAATAGGTATGTACGATGGCTGTTCTGCAACTAGAAGACGGTAGGAGATATACGGAGATCGGGGCGATCGCCAACCAACTGGCTGTTTTAAATATTCACCTCGATCGCCTGCCAACGAAAAAAAATCCTGCGGCTATAGAAATCTTACTCCAAGATATTCTCAGCGTAACGGAAAAACAGCAGATTCTGGCAACATTTAAAACCGAGTTTGAATACTTCAAGCGCGCCAGCGGATGTCAGTGGTGCGACTTGAAAGTGCTGCATCCCGGTTCGCCACAGATTTACTCGCTCATGACTCAAAGCGATCGCACTCACACCCACGCAGATGCAGAAGTTATTCACGTTTTAACTGGGGAATGTGTGTTTGGGTTTGTGTATGCTAACGGCTCTCAAGTCCAATTAATGTTGGAAGCTGAAGAATACATTAAAGTGCCACCCAATACCGAACATTGGTTTTATCTTACTCCTTCGCTGTACTTGAAAGCTGTGCAGTATTACACAACTGCTCAAGGTTGGGTTCCTCAGTATACTAATAGGAAACTCAAGATAAAAAATTAAATCACTCGGCGATTGAAATCGCGTCTACACAAACGATGTCCGGATGGTGCGCGGACTAAGAAATCAAGGCAAAATTGATTAAATTTTGTCTAATTCGGTGTGGCAATTTCAATTTCTTCGCAGCGCTGCAACAAAGCTTCTATTTCCTGAGCCAGAAGAATTACTTCAGGCCACGAAGAGCCGTTGATTAAGTCTTGGGCGTGTGCTAATTTGTTTCTCAATGCTTCTGCTGACTTTAAAAAACGCTCCCCGTAACGTTTGGATTTGAGCCCGAGTCGATCGACTATTTCGGCATTCGTCAGGATTAAATCTCGCTTGTCGCAGAATTGCAGGTAATCGATCAAGTCAATTGCCTCGTTTCGCGATCGCCCTAATTCCCACAGGTGTTTTGCTGCTAAAATGCGATCGCCCTTCAGCAACTTTTGCCACGAATCTTGGGGAAAATAGATCCGCACAATCCGCAATAAATTCATTTCTAACAGCGTCACCAACCCAAACAGCAGCATCCGTACCGGTGCTTTTTGCAAATCGCCGCAGGTGACAATCCCGTTGATGCGGTTGCTTTCCAAGACAAACAATCTCGGTTTTTCTCGCAACAGCGGTAGCAATTCCATCAGCGGAGTAGACGCGGCGATTAACTGCGACGGGTGGAAGATTTGCTGGTAATCGCTGCATTTACCTGTCATTAAGTGCGATCGTTCTACATAGCCGCAAACCGTACCGTTTTCCTCGATCCCCAGTACATCAAAATCGCGCGCCTCCATCCACGATCGCAATTTAGCAGCATCTTCGCCCGCCGGCACAGATTTTAGCGGTTCCGCCAGGTATTTAACTGTAATGCTGTCTTTGAATAAATCCCGCAAATCAGCGGAACTTGATTTTAAATGTTTCATCTCATGCGGGGTAATTTCCTGAGTCGTGGCGCGACCAGAGGAATATTAATCATATTTTAACTCCAAATAGAGACAGGGGATTGCCGTGTCTCTAAATATTTTACAATCTTACTTGCTGGCTAATTCTGGACAATAATGATTACCTGCAAGAGTCGTGATAATATCGGCATCGGCGAGAAAACTTTCTTTAGCCGTGGGATTTTCGATACTACCAGCTTGTCCGATCGCCCTTAATTTAACTTCCGGCAGAGAAACTCCCGCTTTGGCTTCGGCACACATTCTTTTAGCTGCGGCAATTTTTTGACCTGGGCTACTTTGAATGCTTTGCAGTAAATTGTTCGTTGCGTCTGGAGAGTAGCTTTTTGCTAAGCGTTTGTAGTCTTCAATAAATTTCCCATCGTTTCCTGTAAGTTTAATTGATTCTTGAGGCGAACACAACTGGTTTAAGTTAATTACTTCTCCCGCTGCATTGACCAGAAAACAGCCTTCGCGTTCTTGGGCGATCGCGCTTTTGGCGATCGGGACAAATTGTATAATAACAGCGGACATCAGAGCAGTTAAACGCCAGTAATTTAGCATGGCACTATCCTTTATTTGTAATTGTTAATTGATGCTTCACGGGATCTTCGGCCCGTACCACAATAGACATATCCACGAACTCTTGTGTGGCTGGCAAGATGCCTGCCATTTTCAAACTAGCATTTCATTGTCTGTGGAAGTTTTCATTAACAGCAAACATCCCCCTTGTGTGAGGGACGAATGTGTGGAACCGGGAACCGATCGAATGTAATCGCCTTGATGGCAAACTTCCCCTTCTACAATTAAGTCTCCTTCTAATACAAGCACTTCTTCTGAGCCAGCGTGTCGGTGCAGCGGAAATGTTCCTCCTGGTTCTAGTCGCATCAAGCAGGTAATCTCGCGCTTTTTTTTGTCAATATAAAGCTTGCCGATGGAGATTCCCGGAACTCCATAAGGTTTCCATTTGACATCGTTCGATCGCACGATTAAAGATGGAGTATTGTTCTCTGTTGGGGAGGTAAAAATTGGCTTTGAATTGACTGATTCTGCCGTTGGTGGCAGTTCGGCTATGCGCTGGAACAGGCGGTTTTTCAGGTCAGCAGCGACGGGAACGGGCGGTGCTGTGTAGCCGATCGCAGAAATAACTGTTTCAAAGGCAGCTAATTCGCTTTGTAGTTCTGGGGATGCTTGCAATTTCTCTGCAAGTGCGCGGCGTTCTGACTCATCGAGGGTATCGAGAGCTTGAAGGGCTGCAAGGGTATTAAACTCCTCGTCTGGCATCATTTCCATCTGTTCTCCGGCATGATCGATTGTAGATTTTAGATTTTAGATTTGTTTTTGCCATTGCACTAAAGATGGAAGATTGGAGATGCCATAAGTTTAGATCGATCTTAAACAATGTAATTTTTGTTTTTTACCATCTAAATTTATTCGATCAAAGTTTGGCGCAATTTAGAAATACCCAAGCGAATTCTAGTTTTAACTGTACCTGTCGGGATACCGAGTTTAGTGGCGATTGCCGCACAAGTCAATCCTTCGTAATAGGCTAGTTCGATCGCAATTCGCTGTTCTGCTGGCAGTTTTTCTAGGGCTGCGTTGACTTGGATACTGCGTTCTTCGATCATTGCATCTTCCATCGGTTCTGCAAGGCGCGAGGACGGAATTTCAGCATCTTCCAGGCAAGCTTGGGCTGCGCGGAATTTTCGCTGCAACACTCGGAGGCGATCGAGGGAACGACTGCGAGTTAGCATGAACAACCACGTATCCGCTCGACTGCGACTAGGATCGTAAGTTGCTGCTTTTTGCCAAATTTGGGAAAAAACATCGAGTACCACTTCTTCAGCTTCTTCTACCGAACCCAATATTTTGTAAGCGAGACCGTAACTTGCACCACCGTAGCGATCGTACAGTTTAGCTAATGCTGCTTGATCTTTCCGGGCAATCTGCACTAACAGCAGCGATTCATCGCTTGACTTTTCCCCTGTCATCTCAGTGTACCTGAAAAAATTTGTTTTGAGTGCACAGATCCAAAATTAAATATTCGGCGTATATCACTATAGAACATAATTGTAAG
This sequence comes from Cyanobacteriota bacterium, assembly GCA_043767465.1. Taxonomy (GTDB): domain Bacteria; phylum Cyanobacteriota; class Cyanobacteriia; order Cyanobacteriales; family Microcoleaceae; genus Microcoleus. The sequence continues at coordinate 5,180 of JAYUGZ010000497.1, read as the reverse complement.
TAAATTGGATAGGCAATCATGAGTATCCTTTGGGAGCTAATTTTCTCATGCTTTGAATTGTAATTTTCCCGATTTATATTGCAGTTTATCACTTCTGCATAGTTTTTTACACCCAATCTTGCAGCAGCAGAGATCCAAAATAGCAAAACCTTCGTATACTAATTATGAGAAGGCTCAGGAACAGCCCAAAAGCCCCACAGGTTAACAAACTGAAACCTGTTGCGACAAAAGTAAAACCCGCGCAGGTGGGTGGTTGACCATTGATTTTTGTAAAAATATCATTGAAATATAGGTGCTAACTGTGAAACTCACCAAAAAACTTCGCCGCATCATACTAGCAATTGAAGTAGCTTTAATTGCTGTATTAACTCCAGGGATAATTGCCGCTTCCGACCACGACGACGGCGAAGTCGATATCAAAGGTCGCACTGTCAATTTAACCGACCTGTACGTATATCGCGAAAAAGACCAAAACTCCAGTGCTGCGGACGGGGATTTAGTATTGACAATGAATTCAAATCCCCGTTCTGTAGCCCGCTATCAATATTATTTCAGCACTACAGCCCTTTACCAGTTTCACATCACGCAGGTAGGCGATGTAAATTCAACCCCGACTGGACGCGCCGATATTATCTTGCGGTTTGCCTTCAGCCCGCCTAACAATCAAGGTATGCAAGCAGTGGCGATAACTGTGGTTCGCGGGGGCTCCGAGACAACTACTAAGACTACAGTTAATGGCGGTTTAATTGCTACAACTCCGCTGAATTCTAATTCTGTTTTGAATACAGTACCTGTGGGCGGTTCTAACTTAACTGTATTTGCGGGCTTGCGGGAAGATCCGTTTTTCTTCGATGTGGAACAATTTTTCCGAGTCCGCGCTGGGGCTTTGGGAACAGGGGCGAAAGTAGGTTTCAAGGAACCGAGTAAAGCGATCGACTTTGCTAAAGGTTATAACGTCAATACAATTACGGTGCGCGTTCCAAAAGCGTTTTTGCAAGCAGGAACTGGGGCGAATACTTTTGATGTTTGGTCAACTGTTTCTGTCAGGGATGGAGTTGGCGGTTTTAAACAATTCGAGCGTTTGGCGAGACCTGCAATTAATGAGGGTTTGGTAGTTACTCCCGCGTTGATGGAGGCATTTAATAATATTTCTCCGAGATTGGATTTGAGCGCTGCTGCTGCTCCGGTGCGCCAGGAAGCTGTTGCTACTCTGAAGGCTGTGGATCTTTTGGACGGTCGGCAAAATGTCGATCCAAATGCGATCGCCCAAGCTTTCTTACCCGATGTCATGCGGATCGATACTACAAGGCCTAGCGGGTATGGTAGCGCGACAAATGCTCAGGGAAGTTTGATCGGAGGTCGTTTGCTTTTGGACGATGTTATTGATATCACTCTGGGAGCTTTGGTGGGTTCTCCGGTTGGCGATAATGTTTCTTATAACGGAGCTCCGGGGAATCCGGGTCAGGGACACAAACCGTTAGAACCGAATTTTCCTTATTTGGCTTTGCCGAATTAGTCAGTTGACAGTTGACAGTTGACACTTGATAGTTGACAGTTGTCAGTTGACAGTTGACAGTTGACAGTTATTTGTAGGGTGTGTCGCCATCGATAATTCTGAAAAAAAGAGCAACAATTTCAGAGCGACGCACCTTCCATAATCATTGAGTAAACAAACCTAATAATTGTTGTGTAGCAAGAATTTTTTCAGTTGACAGTTGACAGTTGACAGTTGACAGTTCGCAAAGTGCCCCGTCGAATTAAACCGTAGTTTTTTGTGCTAGAGCAAAAAATGACGCACCCTACAATATAATGACAGCGAATAAATCACAAAAACCTAAATCGGATATTTTCTGGTGGTTGCTTCTCATCGGACTGCCGATAGTGGGAATTGTCGCAGTTAATCTTACGCCAAATCTGCGTGAAATATCAGATAAACTTGCTAACCAAAGTCCGGCAAATCTCGATGCTAATTACCGTTATCAGTTTTCGGCAACTTTGAGAAATAATCCGAATCAAAAGGAAGCAATTCAGCAAGAAATAGCTTTTTATCAGCAGCGATTGGCTGTGGATTCCCAGAGTGGTTTGAATCGGGCTGCACTGGCGGGTGCTTATTTGAAAATGGCTCGCGTAACTGGGGAGGGTGGTTGGTTTTTATTAGCAGAACAGGCGGCGAATCGATCGATCGCCCTTTTGCCTTTTGACAACAAAGGTGCGCTGCTAGTTTTAGCTCGAATTGCCGAGGCTAGACACGATTTTGCTACTGCTTTGCGCTTTGCGAAACAGGTGGGTTTTGACAATGAAGATGCGATCGCCCTTTCAGTGACATCTCACTTAGCCACTGGAAATGTTAGTGAGGCAAGTATAGCAGCAGAAGCCTTATTTAATCGGATTCCCAACTTAGGTTCTCTCACATTAAGAGCATTAGTGAGAGAGTCCCAGGGGCGAGATGCGGAGGTTTTGCAGGATTACCGACAAGCAATGGCTGCGGAGGAACCGGGAGAGATTGCCGGATCGGCCCGCGCCCGATCGCTCTTAGGTCGATTTTACGCCCGTCGTGGGCAGTTTGTGCAGGCGAAAGCGCTATTTTTGGAAGCTTTGCGGTTAGTTCCACGATACCCGCTAGCGCTGATTTATTTGGCGGATTTGGAGACGCGCCAGGGAAATTATCGGGAAGCAGAGGCTAATTACAGCAAGGTTTCTGCCTATTCTGGCCCGGCTGCGACGGTGTTCGATCGCCTTGTCGATCGCGGTATGGCGAGGGTGAAGGAGTTGCAGGGAGATGCGAGATCCTCCGGGAGACTGCGCGACAAAGCAGAAGCTGGGCTGCGACAGGAACAGGTTTCTGGCGGTTTCGGACACCGGAGGGATTTGGCGAGTTTGCTGCTGGAAAAAGGTCGATCGCAGGATGTCGCCGAAGCGCTGCTGTTAATGCAGGAAGAGGTGAAAATTCGCAGGGATGCGGTAACGCTGGATATCTACGCCTGGGCGCTTTCTAGCGCTGGGGAATCGCAAAAGGCCGATCGGGTGATGGCCGAAATCGTGCGATCGGGGATTCGCGATGCAGGGATGTTTTACCGGGCTGGTGCGATCGGGCGGACTTTAGGAAAAGATGCTGAATCTCGCGCTTATTTTCAAAAGGCTAAGGAAATAGATCCGAGTTTTGATAGTCTATCGGGCAAAACATTAGGTTTGGGAAGTTATGAATTTTGAGATTATAGGACTTACGAAATTATCACAATTCACCCGTAATTCCTGTAGGGGCGGGTTCGCCAAGATCTCCGATACAAGTCCACTATCCAGTAAACCCGCCCCGGCCCAAGTATTGCGATCGACATCATATCAGTCAGGGACAATTTAACAGGAGAATTTTATGCAAAAAAAATGGAACAAATCGCACAAATATCTCATTCTCTTTTTTCTCACAATATTACTATTTTTCACAACCTCAACTCGACCAGTTTACTCGCACTGGTCAGATTTATCAGTAGCAGAAATAATCGTCAACGATTTGCAAACCGAAATAACATTAACTTTCCCCACGGGCTTAACGAAATTCGCCGACGACAATCGAGACGGACAGTTACAACTTGCTGAAGTTCGCAGTCACCAAACAGAACTAGAAAAGTTTTTCAGCCAACAAATTCGCATCACCAACAGTAGTAACATTCAAGGCTCCGTAACAGTAACACCGCTAGAAATAGCAGCTAAAACCGCCAGCCTAATCCAGCAGCCAAATACCCACAGCACCTTAATTTTAGACTATACCTGGCCCGCATCTAATGTAATTTCAAAACAAAACAAATTGCGGATTAACTACAATCTGTTTTTGCCCGGAGTGGTGACAGCTAGCTGTCAAGCTACGATTGTGCAAGCTGGTACTGTAAAAAGCTTTGTATTTACCACGCAAAACCGGGAATTTTTGTTAGCAGGAAAAGAATCTATCTGGGCTTCAGGTTGGAGTTTGGTGCTAGCAGTAGTCGGAGCATTTGCTTGGGGATGCGTACACGCGATGTCGCCTGGACATGGAAAAACCATAGTCGGCGCTTATTTAGTAGGTTCGCGGGCTACTCCAGTACACGCTTTATTTTTAGCAGCAACAACCACAATTACTCACACTGCGGGCGTGTTTGCTGTCGGCGCAATTACGCTATTTGCTTCTAACTTAGTCGAGCCAGAAAAACTCGATCCTTGGCTAAACTTAATCTCTGGTTTATTAGTAGCAATCATCGGCATCAAATTACTTTCAGAAAGAATCAAAACCAGGTTCGTAGTGAGGACTTTAGTCCGCACCAAGAGCAACTTAAATCACCTCATAGAAAAAACCAAGTTCGTAGTGAGCACTTTAGTCCGCAAAAACCCGAGGACTAAAGTCCTCACTACGAACCTTGAGGAACCAGTAAATCTTTTGAGTAGGGGAACTTGGGAAAGAGAATTTAAACCTATCAAACCACCTATATCTCAGCACTACCACCATCACGGAGACGGCCGCGTTCACTCGCATTTGCCGCCCGGTGCTGATGGTTCTCCCATTACTTGGAAAAGCTTATTAGTGTTGGGCATTTCCGGCGGTTTGTTGCCTTGTCCTTCGGCTTTGGTGATGCTGTTGAGTGCGTCGGCTTTGGGCAATATTGGTTTGGGGATGACGCTTGTGGTAGCCTTTAGTTTGGGATTGGCTTTGGTGCTGAGTGCGATCGGATTAATCTTGGTTTATGCTAAACAAAATTTTAATAAACTACCGAAACAGATTACAGCAGTCAAATTTCTGCCTGCAATTAGCGCGATGTTTGTAATGTTATTGGGTTTGGGAATTACTGGGGAGGCTATTTTAAAAATATTGGCTGCGAATCAGTGGATTGTTGGGAATGGATAAGAAGACTGGGCGGTTGAAATCGCGTCTATAGAACCCATTTGACATCTTTTAGTTTTTGGGTTTAGTAACGAGAAATATAGAGAGAAACCGGTTTCTCAGATTTACGAAAGGGGCGAGAAACCGGGTTTCTACGAGTTTTTGGGTTTGGTGACGAGAAATATAGAGAGAAACCCGGTTTCTGAGATTTACGCAAAATAGATCTCAAATGGGTTCTATAGAACCCATTTGACATCTAAGAAGAGGGTGCAAGCCTTCTAATCATCAGCCTAATAAAACAAAGGTTGAGCTTGGCAGTCGCCGCTGTCAAACT
>JAYUGZ010000496.1:0-10308 GCA_043767465.1 Cyanobacteriota bacterium | reverse complement strand
TAAGCAACTCCAAAGAACAGCCAAGCTAAACCTTTGAATTTGTACTCTGGATTGTTTTCCTTGAACATCCGCCACAAATAAGCGCGGAAAGGAGCAATTCCAGTACCAGTAGCCATCATAATAATGGTGGCATCTTCGTCATCGGGCAAGAGCATTTCCTTGCCTACCGGGCCGGTGATTTTGACATCAGCCCCTGGTTCCAAACCGGTGATGAAAGTTGAACAAACGCCGAGGACTTGTTCACCGGTTTCTGGGCTTTTGTACTCTAGCCTGCGGACGCATACAGAGACAGTTTTGTCATCGACATCATCTCCGTGACGTGTGGAGGCGATCGAGTAAAGCCTAATTTTGTGAGGTTTGCCGTTTTTATCTGTCCCATCTGGAATAATGCCAATACTTTGACCTTCCAGATAGTGCAAATTTCCTCCAGAAATGTCAATTTTAACGTGACGGACAGTGCCATCTCCGCCTTCCTTGACCATTTCTTCTGTGGAAATGCACTTACCAATATAGGGATTGGCCGGCTTGTAGAGGTTAACAGGAACCTGAACTTTTTCCTTTGCTTGGGTCATGGGCTTAGTTGTTTCTCCAGATTTCTGACTCTGTAGCCCTGCTTCTGGTGCGACTTTGCCACTTGTTTCGGGAGCGCCTGAGGGGCGGATGCTGACGATTTTGCCACCCATGCGAGCAATCCTGCGCATTTCCTGATTCATGCGATCGTAGGGAACGGAGATAAATACGTTGCCGCTACGGCGAATCTGGTGACTTGTTTTGTCAGTTGCTTGATTCTGACGCATACCCTCAACTTCGTAAACAAAGATGCGGCTGCCTGATTCTGAGTTGGCCGCTACACCAGATATGCTGGGGCTATACATTTGTTGCTTGTCCTTCACGATACAGAGTTATAAAGAAAGAGAATGTGACGTTAGACTCAATTTACTTTTTTCTTAAGGTCATCTGGACTAATTGGACGCGCCAATCTTTGCGCCACGCGGGCGGGGGTGCCAAGTTTTGGTTGATCGCGTCTTCAATTCCCAATTAGCCGAACGTGGCGCTTTGCCTCGCTCGGCTGCGTTCAGGTGTTGACCTATAGCTATTGTTGTCTGCGTACTGCCATATTTTACCCGATCGGGGGATCAGCCCCCATAAGTCCTTCTGATTTGGAGATGGGGAGAGAGGGGAGATGGGGGAGAGGCGGAGAGGGGGAGGAGATTTGACGAGTTTTGATACCGCTCAAGAAATATACAATTTAAATGCACAACTGCTGAAAGCAGGATTTGACCAAATAACGTTTAGCTTGTAGGGGGCGGACGCATTCTGGTAAGATCAACCCTAAAGTTAGTATTAATTACTTGCCTTGAAGATGGCTTCGGTCTTCCCTGGCAGGCAGTCAACTGACTGCTGTATGCTGGTTTTGCTCGATCCTATCGGGGTAGCAAAGCCGGACAAAGCTGGCGCGCTACCTGCGGGCTGAAATTTTGCCGAATCTAGACTTGAGTTAGTAAACAGTGATTTTGTTAGAGGGAAACTATGACCAGTAAGCCGGATCGCGTGGTTTTAATTGGCGTTGCTGGAGACTCCGGCTGCGGAAAATCTACATTTTTGCGCCGATTGACAGATTTGTTCGGGGAAGATTTCGTCACCGTAATCTGCCTCGACGACTATCATTGTCTCGATCGCAAGCAACGCAAGGAAACAGGGATTACCGCCCTTGACCCCAGAGCGAACAATTTTGACCTGATGGCCGAGCAAATGAAGGCGCTCAAAGAAGGTCGGGGAATAGACAAGCCGATTTACAACCACGAAACCGGTCTGCTCGATCCTCCTGAGCGGGTAGAGCCGAATCACGTGATTGTGATTGAGGGGTTGCACCCCCTTTATGACGAGCGAGTGAGAAATCTCATCGACTTCAGCGTCTACCTCGACATCAGCGACGAAGTAAAAATTGCTTGGAAAATCCAGCGCGACATGGCGGAACGGGGCCACCGTTACGAAGACGTGCTGTTTGCGATCAATGCTCGCAAACCGGATTTCACAGCCTACATCGACCCACAAAAGCAATATGCTGACGTGGTAATTCAAGTATTGCCGACCAACTTGATCAAAGATGACAAAGAACGGAAGGTTCTGCGGGTGCAGATGATCCAGCGCGAAGGCATCGCCAATTTTGAGCCTGCATATTTGTTTGACGAAGGTTCAACAATTAACTGGGTTCCTTGCGGTCGCAAACTGACTTGTTCCTATCCAGGAATTAAGATGTACTACGGCCCAGACGCTTTCTACGGCCACGAAGTCTCGATTTTGGAAGTAGACGGTCAGTTCGAGAATCTCGAAGAAGTGATTTACATCGAAAGCCACTTGAGCAAGACTTCTGCGAAATACGAAGGCGAGTTGACTCACCTATTGCTCCAACACCGCGAATATCCCGGTTCCAACAATGGAACTGGTTTGTTCCAAGTATTGGTGGGATTGAAGATGCGGGCGACTTACGAGAAGTTGACTGCGAAGGAATCAAAAGTTGCTGTTAGTGTTTAGAACTCTGACATGAAAGATTTGAGAGGCGCGAGTGCGCCTCTTTTTTTTGTGGGGAAATGAACCGCAGAGGGCGCAGAGGGCGCAGAGAAGAGTTAGGGCAGGGTGTTTGGAAGTAGAGAGGTTAAGAAGGTTTTTCCGGCTTCATTGAGGTCGCTATCTAGGGAAAAAGTTAGACTGCGAACTCGGATATCACCATGTTTTATGTCTAGTGGCTGTTTGAGGTTTTGTGGGTAGATGAGAATTGCATTGTGGCAGTTTAACGCATTGGCGTAAGCAACTATTTGATTGCGATCACTACTGGCTACTTGATCGGGAGCTTTGTATTTGGTATCGAGGACATACAGGACTTTATTTGTTGCAATATCGCACAGTAGTAAGTCAATCTTATCGAAATAATTTTGGTCATGTGTGACTAGGTGTTGTGGTTTGACAAAAAAGCCTTTTGGTGTATTTGCTTTGAGCCATTCAGCGACAAAAAGTTCATATAATTTAGCCATATCTATGAGAAAAGGGAGCATTTCGCGATCGCCCGTTTCGTGACTGGGCCCCGTGTTATCTAAAAAAAACCGACATAAGGCGTGTAAAAGTTGATAATCTTGATTCAAACGGTGATAAGTGCGATCGATACAAGCTTCAGATTTAAAATGTTTTAATGTCACAAATCCTTGGAGTGCGTGAAAGGCTTTTCGCACAGTGGATGAAACAGATTCACCGCACAAACCGCTGCGGCCAATGATGAAAAGTGTCCAAGCGAGTATTTGATTATCTTCGATGTCGCCTGTTTGTTCGTGATAGTGACATTTTAGTTTAACATCCCAAGGTTTTTGCAGGGCCGATCGCAAATCGACGCGGCCGCGAATGTAAGCGAGTCTTTCGGTTTTGGATAAGTAATCGCGATATAATCCTTTGCGACAGCGTTCTAGAATTTTTTGGGCAAGAATGTTAGCTAATGTCTCGTAAGTTTGTTCTAAAGATTGGCACTGAATCGAGCCTTTGGGAAATTTTATCTTCAGGTTGTAGGCATAGTCAAGCATTCCGAAGATATTGTTTATGGGAACCTTTGGGCGGATGAAAATGTGAAATTCTGGAGTAATTGGAATGTTGCCAACTTTGCCTTTAGATTTTAAGTGCCATTTATTTTTTGTTTTAGGGTTAGGAAATTCTATATCGATTTCCTTGGCATAATTATGGAGTATTTTTTCTCCTACTGATTCGGGGATTAAGTCTCGATCTAAAATTCGTAATTCATATTCTGTCAGTTCGATGGGGGGTGATTCTCGTTCCATAAAATTATCACTTGCTCAATTTATCTTTGATTTTATCCCAGAGAAATTCATCCATTTTTGCCTGGTTATCAAAGAAGTATTCTTCGAGGTATGGTTCGATTTCCATTTGCCAAATATCTTGGATATCTTCAGTTAAGGTTTTTGTCAAAAAGAAGGAGATGCCTAGTTCATAGTGTTTGTTGTTAATTGCCCGATTGACATTTTTGAGAATGCTAGTTAATTTATCAACTGGAAAACCTGTTTCCTCTCTGTGATGATACTGTCGCAGCACTTCATAGTTGGGATAGATGGGAATGAATGCGAAACGGCGGCGGAGTGCGTTATCGACTAAGGCAATAGAACGGTCTGCGGTGTTCATTGTGCCGATAATGCGAACATTTGTAGGGATTCTAAACTGTTTACCGCTGGCTAGTGTAATAAAGCGCTCTGTGTCGGGTCGGTCATCTAGGAGGTACATTAACTCGCCAAAGACTTGAGATAAATTTGCACGGTTAATTTCATCAATAATCAGAACACAAATGTCTTCACAGGCTTCGGCTTTTTCGCAAAATTCTAGGAATCTACCGGGAACTATGGGATAAGTTAATTGCCCGTCTTGACTTTGGGGGCGGATGCCTTGAATAAAGTCTTCATAAGTATAAGCTGGATGAAATTGGATCGTGCCTGAGAAACCGTCACCCCCGCCGATTAAGTGTTGGGCGAGTTTTTGGGCAAGGAAGGTTTTTCCGGTTCCGGGCGGGCCTTGAATGATGGTTTGGCCTTTGCGGTTAATGGTGTGTATCCATTGGGTTAGTTGGGTTGTTTGAAAACCAGTAGTTTCGGAAATTTCTTCTAGTTGATACACTGGATTAAATTCCTTTTCATATACTGACAAATATTCACTGAGAATAATTGGAGTAAAATAATTATTGTCATCGTAAAAGTTGAAAATCAAAAACAATGGAAATAGTTTTTTAAATGTTTGTCCTATTTTCCTAATTAAGCCATTAGCAGAAGATCCTAATATTTTTTGTGATTCAAGTGAGATTTGAACCTGAATTTTAGTAAGTGCTATGTTAACTTCATATGGTAGAATACCAGGTGACTCAGTGAAAATGTTTTCTAATAGTTCATAAACATTTTTTGCGGGTTCCATTCTGGAATCAAAATCCCAGTTAGTGAATTTAAAATCAGTTGCTTTCTGAGTCAAACAGAAGCTATAATTTTTTGGAAGTTGAGAACGTTTAAAGAGTTCGATCATATCATCATCTATATAAGGCAGTAGGCGAAATTCTTTTACTGCCTCAAAATCGTTACTTTCAGAAGAAAAACCAAAAGTTAATTTCTGGTTTTCAAGATTCAGCATTAACTGAGCACGACTTATACAATGCACAGTAGAAATGATATCTTTTAAATCAAAAATTATACTGTAGGCTGTCGATTCCAAATTACCTATTTCATTAATAGAGCCAAACCCCTCACGTTTGACATTTATATATTCTTTAATAAAATCAGGCAACTGCTCTTCTACCTGGCTGTAAATATACTTTAATGGCTCTTCTACATATTTTAAAAATTTTTTTTTGTGTGCTATGTAAAAATCTGAGTTGGGATTTTCAGAAAATTGTGCCAATAAGTTAAATGTCTCTGGTGAAAAAGGACATTCAGGATGTACAAAAACTTTTTCCATTTTTTCTGTATCTTTAAGATGACTTAATTGCTGTTCTAAACTTATTGTAGCCGATCGCCCTTCCCGACACCAGATATCTGAGATGCGATCGCACTCACCATCCTTACCGTCATCAATAGCCCTCCCAAACCAGTAACACAGGCAAAACCGCTAACAACAGTTCCCGGAAAATTTAAACTTGCGCCGAGTAACTCAGATTTACCAAATTGTGTCTATACTCGATAATTGAATCCGGCGATCGCGACTAATAACGGGTACACTAAGATACAAAGCAGTAGCAGCAATAATGCGATCGGGCAAATCGGGAATTTGCGATCGGTCAACTTGCCTTAAACTCAGAGCTATATTGCGATCGAAAGGAATTTCAACCAATAAGGCATCATCGCTCTCAACTTCTCTCAATAAGAGATCGAAAGTATTTGAATTAATCCGCCCTCTCTCGCTCAGATAGACAATTTCTGCGAGTGTAATTGATGAAAAAGCTACCTGATTTCCCTCGGCAGCTATCTGTTCTATTCTCGTTCTAGCAGTCATCGAAAGTCGCGAATCAGCAAAGATATACCAGATAACAGCATGAGTATCAGCTACAGCACGCAGCATTATAAATCCTCCCTTGGGAAATTCGCCCATTCTTCCCTGCGAACTTCATCTATATCAGCGGCAGAGGGTGCAATTCCCAAGTCAGCACACAAACCCCACAATGATTTGCGGGGAGTCGGCATAACAACTAATTCTCGTTCTATTTCAGGAACTATCGACTTAATCAACCGTAACTTTTCGGCTATAGACAACTGCTTGACAAGATTTAAAACCGCCTCAAAAGTCATGTTTTTTATGTTTCAATTTGTGATTGATGTAATTGTAGCATTTTGACCGCCCAGGACAGCATCACCAGGTTTTGGTTGAGAAGATTCGTTTACCACCCTTCCCGGAAAAGTTAAACTTGTGTCGAAATTACCTAAACGTGCTATATTCAACTCCGTAAACCCTGAATTGCACTTTCAGGTAATGCAAATTTATCAAAAAGTCAACTAAATGCTTCCTACTTTCAAAAAATTAGCTGCCATTGCCATCTTTTTTGTAGCCATAAAAGTTGTAGTTGACTCCCCGTATTTCCAAGACGTAGAAAGCTCGATCGCACACCGCAACGAAGCAAGTGCCACATTAGACACCCCAAGTCTGCGCCAAACAGCCGCAAACAAGCCCCCAGCAGCAGCTCAAACGCCAGCCGATCGCAACTTTGATGTAGTTGTATATGGTGATGAAGTACCGGGCATATGTGCGGCTATCTGGGCAAAGAAAACCCTAGGTGCAAAGGGAAAAGTAGCGATCGTGCGATCGAACTACGCAACTGCTCTTTTGGGCGGCGTACTCACCCGCGGCGGCTTAGGTTACGTCGATTTAGATAAAATCCCCGACTGGTACCGCCAACCCTACGCCCAATGTTTCCGGGAATTCCTAGACAAAGCGAATGTTCCCGAATCTTGCTTAGAACCAAAAACGGCGGACAAAGCTCTTAGAGAGATGCTTTCGGAAGCCGGAGTTAAACTTATTTCCCACTCAACTCTGACTCCTCACGTAGTTGATAAAAAAATCGAATATGCCGAAGTCAAAGAGAGCAATATCAAAATTCAAGCTAACTCTTTTATTGACGTAACTCAAGACGCGGAACTGGCAAGAAAAGCTGGATTATCTTATTATACAGGATATGAATCGCAAAATATCAAATCCAAAAATGAAACTTTAGCAGTATCTGTAGTGCCGACAATTACCGGGCTAACGATGGGAGACTTCCGCAAAATAGAAGATGACATTCTCTACGACACGCCTTTAGTAGAAAAGATTAAAGCAAGCATTACCAAATATAAAGACCCGGCGAGTACAGAATTCTGGATGAGGAATTTCTTGAGTCCGATTTATCAGGCATATCGAGACGGCTACAACATCAGAAGCATAGCTATAGGGGCCGCATATCACGTTGACAGGAATTTGCCCTTTACTCAAGATAAAGGATTCTTCTTTGATAAAGCTAATGTTTGCGCTTATAAAGATAATTCGCTGTCGTGGAACGGATTTTTGTTTAAATACCAAGTTGACGAATTGATGAAGATGGAAGCTAACGGCAGAAAACCGAATGCTGAGATGGTGAAAGAAATGTCACATCTCCAAGAATGGCTGCAAAAGAAGTCTGGTAAAGATGTGAGAGTGTTTATCCCGGAAGAAATTTATATCAGACAAACTTTGAATGTTCGTGATGTGGTAGATCCGCTGACGGGAAAGGAGATTATGAAAGGGGGCACAGAGGCCGAAAAGTCGATCGGCAGTTTTTCCTATGATTTCGACTTGCGGGGCGGAGTCAAGGATTTGGGATCGAGAATTCCGCCGCTGCCGACCTATAATTTTGGGATAGAGAGCGCTTTGGCTAGTAAAGTGAGTAATTTGGCCATTGTCGGGCGATCGTCCGGCTATGTCGGGATGGCGGTATCAGTCGGGCGAATTGCGACGGTGAATATTTATCAAGGACAAGGCGTGGGCGTGGCGGCGGGTTTGGCTAGCAAGTTGGGAGTGCCGCTGAATACGATTACTTCGAGTAAAACGAGAGAAACCTTGGAGACTTTAACGGGGAAAACTACTTATTTGTCGGGGAGAGATACGAGTTATGGGGTGGATTATAAAGAGGTGAAGTAATCGAGGTATAGCAGTCACCCGTTGAAGATATCGAAACCTCATCTTCTACGGCGTAAGACTCCCCAACTCTTAGATATCCTCTCGATCTTCGCTCTGCTGCTGCTTGTATTCTGTAATAATGTTCTGAATATCTTCTGCTGCAATATCGACTTGTTCGGATTTAGTGTAAACGGTCAGCAAAATGATTCCCGTTGCTGTTTGGACGTAGTAAATTAAACGATAGCCACCACTTTTACCTTTTTGAGTGTCGCTATTTCGGACTCTCAACTTGAAGACTGCATAACCCACTCCAGCAATTCGATCTCCTGGCAGTTCTCCCCGTGTGAGTTGTTCGATAATGGGTTAAATATCATTGCGAATGCTGCGGTATTTTTTTGCAAGAGTGCGTAAATTGCGATTGAAGGTTGGCGAAACTATAACTTTAATTAAGGGCAAGTCAGTCATTTTCAATTCCTTCCCACATTTGAGCAACCGAAATGGTTTGCTCACTCATGGCTTCGTGCCAAGCTTGCCGAAAATCTTGTAGAAGCGCTGCTTTAGATTCGCCCTCCCCGTCAATTTCTGAGGGTTCTGGAATACTAAAAGAATTACCAGCAGGCATCTCTTGGATTTCTGCTGAGAAAACCTCTGGCAGATTATTTTGCGAAATGATTACCCCCTGATGTTGCTTTTGGCTTAGAAACTCTATAAAACTCGCAACCAATGCCAGATGTTCTGGAGAGAGTCGATCGAGCCATCGATCGATTTGATGTCGAAGTGCCGCTACATTCATAATGCCATCAGACCTGTTAATTTTACCTTCATTTTAACGTAAACCCGCCCCGCCTTGAATATCGCTCTTCCCTCTGCTTTCTCTGGCACTGATGCAGTTCAAAACTCTTCTCCTCCCTTCTGTGGCACAATCATAAATAAGATCAAACCCTGAAGCCACCATGACCGCAAACCTACCCCCCCAATACGACCCCCTCGCCACCGAAACCAAGTGGCAAAAATACTGGGAAGACAACCAAACCTTCAAAGCTGATCCAGAAAAAGGCGGCGAACCCTACTGCGTGGTCATCCCGCCGCCCAATGTGACCGGCAGCCTCCACATGGGACACGCCTTTGAAGAAACCCTCATTGATGTGCTCGTCCGCTATCACCGCATGATTGGACGCAATACCCTGTGGTTGCCGGGAACGGATCATGCTAGTATCGCAGTTCAAACTATTCTCGAAAAACAACTCAAAGCACAAGGCAAAACTCGCCACGATTTAGGGCGAGAAAAATTCATAGAACGGGCTTGGGAATGGAAAGCTGAGTCTGGCAATACTATTACTAATCAATTACGCAGTTTGGGCGTGTCTGTCGATTGGTCGCGGGAACGCTTTACGATGGATGAAGGCTTATCCGCTGCGGTTTTAGAAGCTTTTGTTCGCCTCTACGATGAGGGGCTGATTTATCGCGGCAATTACTTGGTTAATTGGTGTCCGGCGAGTCAGTCTGCTGTGTCGGATTTGGAGGTTGATCAGCAGGAAGTTGAGGGGCATTTGTGGCACTTCCGCTATCCTTTGACGGATGGTTCGGGTTATTTGGAGGTGGCGACGACTCGGCCGGAGACGATGTTGGGCGATACTGGTGTTGCTGTGAATCCAGAGGACGATCGCTATAAGCATCTTATCGGTAAAACTGTCACTTTGCCAATTATAAATCGCGAAATTCCAATTTTTGCCGATGAATTAGTTGACGCGACTTTCGGAACAGGTTGTGTCAAGGTGACTCCCGCCCACGATCCGAATGACTTTGAGATGGGTAAGCGTCATAACTTGCCGTTTATCAATATCATGAACAAGGACGGCACTTTAAATGAAAATGCCGGAGAGTTCCAGGGACAAGACCGATTTGTTGCCCGCAAAAATGTCATAAAGCGGTTAGAAACAGACGGAGTTTTGGTAAAAATCGAAGATTACAAACATACAGTTCCCTACAGCGAACGTGGCAAAGTCCCCGTCGAACCGTTACTATCTACTCAATGGTTTGTGAAGATCGATCCTCTGTCTCAGCGCGCTTTGGAAGCCTTAGACCAAAATAACTCACCAGTCTTTGTTCCTGACAGATGGACAAAGGTTTATCGCGATTGGTTGGTGAAGC
>JAYUGZ010000495.1:0-1598 GCA_043767465.1 Cyanobacteriota bacterium | reverse complement strand
CACCGATTCATCCGCTACTAACGATCGGTATTTTTATCGTCACCTTTCTAGCGATTCACCCGTTTCAGGATGGAAATGGTCGCCTATCCAGAATTTTGACGGCACTGTTGCTATTAAAGGCTGGATATAATACCAATTTAAATTAAGGGGATGACAGATAGGATAAAATAGGAAAGATGAATTGGAGATATTTAGATGGCAGGCGTGACATCAATTATTGTGAAAGAGAGCTTGGAGGAGATCGGCAAGAGATTAAGTCAGGCAAGTAAACCAATCATCAAAGAACGGCTCCAAGTTCTGTATTGGCTAAAACAAGAGAAAGCACCCAGCATCAGTAATATTGCTAAGTCAATCGGCAGACATAGAGGCACACTACAAGAATGGTTAAGAATCTATAGAGCAGAAGGATTACCGGGATTAGAAAAAGTCAAAAATAGCCCTGGAGGAGGAAATCGAGTAATTCCAAAATGGGCAGAAATAGCATTGTCGAAGCGATTACAAGAATCAGAGAATGGATTTGCCAGCTATGGGGCGGTTCAGGAATGGTTGTCAGAGAAATTGGGCGTAGAAGTTGAATATCATGCAGTTTATCAAATGACCCGTTATCGGCTTAAAGCCAAGCTGAAAGTGGTAAGACCACAACACTATAAGCAAAACAAGGAGCAGCGTTTGGCTTTTAAAAAAACTTGAAGGATGACTTGGAACTGTTGAGCTTGTTTGACCGCCAAGTTTGTCAGAATGAACGACCTATTCGCTATTTCGTTCAAGATGAGAGTCGCTTTGGACTCAAGACCTTAATTGGTCGAATCCTCACTGCGGCTGGCATCAAACCAATTGGAACATGGCAATGGTTGTTCAAAGCATTTTGGCTTTATGGAGCTGTTGAACCTGCGACTGGAGCTTCTTTCTTTCTGCAATTTTCTCATGTTGATACCGAATGTTTTCAACGGTTTTTGGATGAATTCTCTCAGGCTTATCCTGATAGTCTCAATATTATTCAGTTAGATAACGGTCGCTTTCATTCCGGTAAGAAATTAGTGTTACCAGACAATATCCTCCTGTTATTTCAACCCCCTTATTGTCCTGAGCTAAATCCCATTGAGCATTTGTGGCAATATCTCAAAGCTGATCTCCGCTGGGCTTCCTTCAAGACTCTGGAAGAACTTCAAATTAAACTAGGTCAACTCTTGGCTGAATTAACTCCTGAAATTATTGCTGGTATCACCGGATATCCCTTTATTTTGGATGCTCTATCTGTCATCAATACCATTTAAATTGGTATAAAATTGACGATCGAGCAGGACGGTTGAATCATACTAAAATAGCAGTAAGCTCTTCACTCACTAGCTAACATGTACCAGTACGAGCTACCCAGATACCTACCCACCGCTGACGAACTGCCTTGCTCGGACGATACCCCCGTGGATAACGAACTCCAAGAACTCATCCCCAGCCTGCTCAAATCGATTTTACGGATGCTGTGGGAAGAGCGGATGGACTGGTTACTTGGCATCGACATGGCGATTTACAGCGATCCAGAGCGACCGCCAATCGTTCCCGATGGTTTCTTGAGCCTCAATGTCGAGCGCGTTTTTGAC
>JAYUGZ010000494.1:0-10316 GCA_043767465.1 Cyanobacteriota bacterium | reverse complement strand
ACAAACTTTCGTCTGAGGGAAGGAGCCACCCAAGAAGATAATGTAATTTCAACCGCCCAGTCTTCTACTTAAAACAACCCAATTTGATTTAGCGTCAATGCGAGCATACTAGATAAATTAGAGATCGCACTGTTTGACCCGATGCCATCTGAATCAAAACTCAAAATACCCATAGTCGTACTGTACGATAGATTAGCACTCGTACCCGAAGCAAATGGTGCAGCACCGCTGACAAACGCCCCCGCAGTCGGCGCTATTGTATTTAAAGCCACACCAGCACTCAATCCATCTCCCAATCGGGCCCCACTCAAAGAAATTTTATCGGTGCTGAAATCAGTAATCGTATCACCGCCTTGATTGGGAGATTTCTCAGAGAAAGTATCTGATAAGCCTGCGCCTGTAAGTGGATCTTTGCCGATCGCGCTGGCGATAACATTGCCTGTGGTATTTTTGGTATCATCAACTGCGATCGCACTTTGTCGAACAACACCAACTCCCACGGGCAAATCTACATTCAACGGCCGATCCAATTTCAGCAGCAACAATTCATTTTGGTCTGGCCCAGGCGGACGGCCAGCACCACCTTTATAATTATTATCGTTAGCCACCAAAAGAGTATTCTTGTCAACCACCAGCACATCTTCAATTGTGATAAAAGGAAAGCGAAAAGTAGTTTTTCCATCACCGTTTAAGTCCTTCGGGTCTTTAATATTCAGTAAATCGACTACTTCTTCTTTAGCTACATAGCCATCAGCATCCTTTTTCGAGATATCGATCTTAAAGATTTTCTTGAGTTCAGCGGCATCTCCTTGTTTTTGATCGCGTTCGATCACCAGGTATTCGTTTTCATTAACAACCGTCAAATCCCCGATTGAATTACCTGCCGTTTCTAGGCGATAGCGTCCGGCAATTCTTTTAAATTGTTTCGTCGCTAGATCGAACTCATTAATTCGCAGGGTATTTTGAGAGTCGCCAGTTACCGGCCCTTCTAACAAAGCGTATAATTTAGTTTTCTGGGGATTGATCGCCAATCCTTCGTAACCTCTAGAACGTCCGAGATTTGCAGTTGCTTTACCCGATAATACATCAGGATTGTCAGGCGATCGCACTGCATCTGAAGCCAAAAATTGCTGGCGTGCGTTCACAGCAGTATCGGAAAAATCGCTAAATAATCCATCTACACCCAATTTGTAGAACTGGTCGTATTCCGCTTGCGGACTGCCATTGTAATCGGCAGCTAAATATGTAGCTTCATTGCGGAAAGTATAAGGATGGACAAGCAAACCCGCCGCATGAGCATCTGGGACTAACGTAGTCGGAGGTAGCGCTTGGTTTTTAGCATCAACAGACACGATCATCCGTTTCCAAGGCCCGATCGCATTGGCATACTTGGCCACCTCAGCTAACCCTTCAGGCGATCGCAAATCTGCATAAGTGCGGGAATCGCCGCTAACCACAAAGTCGTAAGGTTGGGTTTCAATTAATTTGCCATCTGGCCCGACATCTATAGCATCAAGTAACTGAACTAACGGTACTTGCGTCTTCGTTCTCAAGTATTTGAGGTTACTAACTTCAAACGATTGGATATACACCGGTGAATCTGGCTTCGTGTAACCATTTTGGTTGAGAATATCTACTAAACGGTCTTCTAAAGGCAACCCAATAGATTGAAAATAAGTTGGGTGCTTGGTTTCTGGATAAATCCCGATCTGACGACCTTGTTCTGCACTTTTTCGCTTAACTAAATCGATCACTTCTTGGAACGTCGGAACTTGAAATAGACCGTTAAAACTTTGGTCGCGAAAAGCTAAACGTTCCTTGGCTCGCAAAGTTTTTAACTCTGCTAGGGTAAAATCTTCTGTGAACCAACCTGTAATCGATTGACCGTCTACTACTTTTGTAGCTTTGCGATTGGCAAATTCTGGGCGAGTGGCAACATCTGTAGTGCCAGTAATATCATTTTCGTGGCGCGCAACTAAAACTCCATCTTTGGTAGAAACCAAATCCGGTTCGATATAGTCAGCCCCCAAATTGATAGCTAACTTATAAGATTGCAAAGTATGTTCTGGTCGATAACCGCTAGCACCCCGGTGTCCGATGACGATCGGCACTTCGCCGGTCAGAGTGTTTAAGTTGCCAAATTGGGGTGTAGAAATCGGCGCTTCTAATAGTTTCCCAGTTTTGTCAAAATGCAGCAAATACGGCCCGAACTCCTCACCGATCCAAATCGTGCCATCTTTGGCAAAAACAAAAGATTCAATATCAAAATCAGCGCCAGTTAATAACCGCTGCGTCGTTGCTTCATTCACCACTTGAAAGGGAATTTTCTTGTCGGGATCGGAGAAAGAAATAAATTCTTCAACCTTGACTTTACCGTCGCCACTTCCGAGGCCCTTAAAATTCGGAGAAAGGCGGTACATTCGCAACAGAAAGTCAGCACTGTTCGCCTTAGTGCCAAAACCGTTATCTGGCATAAACCAGTAAGAATTGCGATCGTCGGCAAATTGCACTCCACTAAATCCTTGGACTGGTTGTCCGGGGAACGGCCCACCTAAATCAGGTGCTTTCGCTCCCGATAGCGGCCCACCAGCAAATGTATCCGCAGGTAAAAGTGAAAATCCTGTCAGTTCCGTTATCGTTTTAGCTTTCAGGTTGATCGGAGTTCCTTGTACTGTGGGAGCAGAATTAACACCCAACAATTGGTTAATTGTGGGTGCAACATCAATATTGCGAACTGATGGTATGTTCAAGTTGTTAATATCTGGGCCTGCTGCGTAAAAAATGGCCTTCATTTCATTCAGTGTTGGGTCATAACCGTGCGCCCCATAAAAATTAGGCACTGAAAAAATAGAGCTATCTGGGCCAACATCATCCTTGCGTCGCACTACCGGATTTTGGGTTCCGTCGAAGTTATATCCCAATTTTAGAAGTGCAAAAACATCGCCGCTATCTTGACCGATAAATTCACTTCTTGAGTTAATGATATCTGCACTTGTGGGATTGGCAGGTACGGGGCGAGTGTAAACTTTATCAAAAACATTTGCTGTGCCCTGTACGTAGTTAGGGTTCGTGTCTGCTATTTTTTTCAGAGTCTCTGTAACTTGTTGTTGCAGTTGGACGTACTCAGCAGGACTAACCGTACCGTTTGGTTCTCGCCCTTGCAAATTGATGTAAACATTGATTGCAGGCCCGCTGGTAATCGCCCGCACTTTGTTGGGATCGAAGCCAGCATTTTTCAAGATGTTCTCACTACTAACTGCTGTGTGGAATGGTGCAAAACCGTGATCGGAAACAACAATAATATTGCTTTTAGGAACACCAGCGCTATCAGTCCCCACAGTATCGATAATTTTTTGTACTGCATCATTGGCTGCTTTGTAAGCTGTTTTTACGTAATCTTGGTAACGAGCAACTTTTTGTGTATCTTGACCGGAACCAATAGAAGCGGCATCTTTAAAATTAGTTGGTTGGCGGGGGTCAGTGAGTAGAAATTGATGCTCCGAACCATCCGGTTGTTCAAAATAAGTCATTACCAAGTCGGCATTCGGGTTTTGTTGAATTGCTCGTACAGCTAACCGAGTTTGATAATCTACAAAGGTACGCACTTGGTCTTCGTAAATACTTTCGAGTTCGGCATCGGGAAATGGATCGAAACCAGGACTCAGCCGTTCGGGAATGCGAAAATCGGCTTGGGGGAGCCAGAAGCCAATGTTGTTATTAATATCATCGACATTGGCTAGCACGGCCGAATTGTTGCTAGGGCGCGGGATGAAGTTGGCTGAGTAACGCGCTACCCTCACTGTGGAGAGGTCTGGAGCTAAATTGCTGAGATAAAATGCGGTGCCGATTTTGTCAGAAGTACCTTCTAGATAAAATGGTTTGGAGGTGTTGTCGCTGGCTTTGATGTAGGCCGGCCCAGTTGATGGGAGGTTGAAAGAGCCTGATTTAATGCCTTGACTGGCATCAAAAATTGCGATGGTGTCGTAATTAATTTTGTTGTCATTAGTCGTATCTAGAGCGGCAATTTGAATGTCGTAGTTGATGCCACCAACTGTGAATTTATCGAGTGATGTTTTAGTTTGTAGGATCGGGCTATAAGATACTTTTCCCGCAGATTTTAGCTGACTAATTGTTGGCTGAGGCGCTGCAATAAAATCATTTTTACTGAGGTTAAATCCTTTAGATCCTACACCTCCAAATGCTCCAAAAGGTACAGTATAATCAACTGTTCTGACATCTTTTGATTGGACAATCGGGCTGTTAGGATTGTTGGGAACCAGACGGATGTCGGCTCCATCTCCACCGGGGAAGGTGGCGGTGACAACTTTTTTACCAGATGCGCGAAGATTGACCCAAAGTGGTTCGGCTGTGGGACTCTCGCTTTCGATTGGGCCATCAATACCAACTGAGTAGCCGCCAATTGGTGCAGCGAAACCGCTGATATTTTGGTTGAAGGGACTGGCTACTAGGTGAAAACTGTTGGTGTTGATGTCGTTGTTGGCTGCTGTGGAACCTGTGGCGATCGCAATGTGACTGGGAGCTGTTAATGATGGTGTAATTGTCTCGTTTTGTGCTGCTACGCCTTGGTTTTTGAGCAAACCCAAGCCTTTATTCGCGTCCAGCACGCCACTGTTGAGGTACGAACTCACTATAGATGCTGTTGCGCCGTCGAGCGAAATCAAAATAACTTTGGGACTCATAGCCGTTACCTGATCCTTATACATCGCGTTTACTGTCCGCACTACTTTAATCTTTTAAAACTTAGGTGGCGCGTTTTTTGACTTGTTTGAGTTTAACGACTAAAGGTTAAGAAAAAAAGACTTTTAGTTAAAAATGTGGTTAAAATAAATTGTTGTACTATTAATTCTTTTAAATTTCTTAAGGTTGATGAACTAAGATTTGAAATAAAATTGTTTTATTAAATATTAAGGATTAAATTGTATCTATCTTGAGGCATACTTTTAGGATTAAATTAATTATTGGAGCTTTTTGCATAGACTCAAAAGAGAATTTTATGGAAAATTGTTTAATACTAATTATTGATAAAAATTCGCTCAATAAAATTTTAAATCCGAGGGTATATAATTTCCGGAGTTGCGATCGGGCCTTTAAATATACAAGAGACAAGATTGCATGAATCTTTGATGAGAGAGGGAAACCGCAGATGAACGCAGATGCTTTTCAAGATAATTTAGGAATGCCTGCAATCTTGTCTAATTTAAATGCTGTACAGCTTAATCACTAATCAATGATAATTAGT
Source organism: Cyanobacteriota bacterium (assembly GCA_043767465.1). Classification (GTDB taxonomy): domain Bacteria; phylum Cyanobacteriota; class Cyanobacteriia; order Cyanobacteriales; family Microcoleaceae; genus Microcoleus. The sequence goes on along the minus strand of JAYUGZ010000494.1, from coordinate 5,056 downwards.
TACCATTCATCTTTTCGCTTGTTGCTGTAGGTTTCCCAATCGTCGCCTGGCGATTGATACAATGGTTCTGGTTCCAATTCTTCTGACATTTCTAATTCTGGTTCCGATTCTTCTGGGTGATAGATGTTCAGAGGTTCGACAACGCGGGCGATCGCATCTTTGACAAAAGCTTTGACAAACTCGTCTTTGCGATTTAACTGAAACTGCCTTTGCACAACTTCCGTAATGCCACCGTCGCCCCAATCTTGGTCATGGCGGAAATATTCAATAAAACTTTTGCCGGCAATTCTGGTTAAATAAGCGGCGCTGACTGCTTGAATGGCTTTCCCGAGGACAAATCCGGCAACGCTTAATTGCAGCGCCCTCGACACTACTTGAATTACGCCTTCAACTATTCCTAAACTTGCCAGAGTTTTGGCGAGAGATAGTGCTAATTCTTTGGCGCGATCGATATTTAATTCGCAGCCGTAAATCTTGGCAATTTCTACTACCATTTGAGCGTTAACTGCTGCTGTCGCTAACAAATCCACAACTGGCAAAGGTGTTACGGCAATTACTCCGGCTCCGATCCATTGAAAGCGCTCTACTACTTTATCAGCGGCGCGCCGCCTTTGAGCGTCAATTAATTTGCGCGCTTGGTCTCCTAAGTGCTGGGATTGCAGCAGAATATTATCAGCAATTAAGTCTTCGCCTTCGGCTCGCAAAATCGCTGCGATGCGCCGAATTAGTGGCATAATATCCGCGTCTGGCTGAAATATTGTACCGTCTTCTAGTACAACTTTTTGCGGGTTGGCGCTAATGGCAACGACATCCATTGCTGCGACTAAACCTTTAACTCGCTGCTGAAGCCGATCGACAATTTCGTCTCTGTCACTGTCGGGATAAAGGTCAACTTTATTAAACACCACGATCGACCTTTTGCCAATTTGGGCCAAAGTCCGCAGCGGTTCGTACTCAGATTTGCGCAAATCGCCGTCCAACACAAATAAGATCAAATCAGCCCTGGCAGCCAACTGCCGCGCCAATTCCTCTCTGTAAGTCCCCGCTACTCCCGCTTCCAAGATGCCTGGGGTATCGGTAATTGCTAATTCTCGATCGACTCCTTTCAATTTCAGAGTGTAAGTTTCTCCAACTTCGGTAGTTCCCATCGGCGCGCCCACCTGTCCCGCCATCCGCCCGACGAGGGAATTCACAGCGGAAGTTTTACCCGCAGAACCGGTACCGAAAACCACGATCCGAACATTACCACGGGCCATGTTAGCTTCTATTTCGCGAGCTCTCAACAGCAAAGCTTGCCGCGCTACTTCATCTTGAATGCGATCGACTTGCTGCCTAATTGCTTTAAGATTGGACGAAGCAGCCTCACTTTTAATAACAGGAACCTTGGGATTAATCGCGCGTTTTCCCTTAACTTTTCCCGGACGTTGCAGCAGCCTAAAATAGTAAAATAGCGCAAAAATTAGGGTTCCCAAAAGTACAATAATCAGGAAAATCAGCAAATTAGCCAGCAGTGGAGAAGCAGACCACGCAACTTGACTGTAAAGCCCAGTTAAGGAACTCACTAGCCCAATAATCAGCCCCAGGGTGAGGCAGAAAGCAGCAATTAAGGTTAACAGGCGCGGCAAAGGCATGAGGGCAGTGGCAAATAAAAGGGCTATGCTTTGATTTTTACATTACCCTGATAGTAATTAGTTATTGCAAATCTAAAATATAAAATGGCGAAGTGTCCGATCGCACTGCTTAGCCCGCAAATTCCGATTCTGCTTTGTCTTGCGGGCGATTTGGTGGGTTTGAGCGGTAGCGGGTGCAGAGTGACAAGTGCGATCGCGTTAGCTTTCGCGATCTATACATGAAAGCCCGCCTCTACGGGAGGCTCATCAACGAAGAGGATCGCGCCCCAGCCTGTAATTGTAGCTAATTCTGACAGTTGATTGCTGGATTCACACGCCCAAACCGTAAGCCGATTTATTTGCACCTACCTATTTAATCGTTGATTTATGCGATCGCCTGTCGAGCCATACTTTTTTGTGTCGAAACAAATATCACATTAAGTACGCAGAAACCCATTTTTTAACGCAAGTGCGTCAGGGAAGCCCCGAAAGCGGAAACGAAAAACCTGATTTTTTAGGCAGGGTAAGAGCGTCCTAATTCACAAAAATTATCAAATTAAGTATCACGCGGCAATCTTGAATCAGCGGTGAGTTAAGTTAGACTTAATCGTCAGTGCGTGAATTACTCACAGGTTCGCATCTATGCAGCTCAAACATCATAACCAGGCTTCACAAGAACTCCCTACCTCTTGCGAGTATAACATCAAAGAGATCCGGCCACCCAAGCCCAATTATTTTGCTCAAATAGCCCGTTGCTTCGGCAACCTCAGTATTAGCGACAAAATCTGCGGCGGCTACGCACTGGCTCTTTGTGTGGCGATTGGGGGAACGACTGTCGGGATGCTGGCGGGGAATCATTACTATCGCAGAACTAACAATCAAGTACACATCGATCGAGAAAGTCAGCTTTTAAATAAGTTGCAGGTAGCTTTACTGCGGACGCAAAACAGCCAAAAGCGCCTGATTTACTGGCTAGAAAAACCCAAAATTTTTGACGAAAAATACCAACAGTTACAAAACAATATCTACAGTTTGAAGTCATGTATATCTGAGATTAAATCTCAAAAAAGACCTGGACAAGTTGAAGGATTAGAAGATTTCAAAAAAACTTACGATGGGTTGCTTTCCAATTACATTCGGCAACTAGAAAATTTGGGCAAAAAAATTAGTGACTTGCCAGATAAGCCCGCCAATAAAAGTCTGAAGCGCCAGTTGCTGTGGAATTTAGATCGAGATAAAATTGGGGGACAACTAGATAACGCGGTCAATGATTTAGCAGAAATTATCGATCGCGCCGCATTGCAAGAGGAGGCAGCGCGGGAGGCTCTGCTGCGAGCGCAGACGCTGCGGATGCAAATCATTTTTGGTAGCATGGCACTGTCGATCGTAGTTGCAGCACTGCTCGCGGGCTACACCAGTCGGGCGATCGCCAAACCCCGGGCGGCTGTAACTAAAATCGCTCAGCGAGTGAGTGAAGAATCTAATTTTCAGTTACAAGTACCAGTTACCAGTACCGATGAAGTGGGAGTATTAGCTGCTGCGATCAATCAACTGATTCTGAAAGTAAATCACTTGCTAAAAGAATTGAAATCCGAACAAGAAAGCCAGATACTTCAAAATGAGAAAATGGCAACTTTGGGGCGGATGTTGGCTGGGGTTGCTCACGAAGTTAACAACCCAATCAATTTTATCTATGCCAACATCGACCCAGCCAAAAATTACGTGGAAGATATTTTAGATTTGGTCAAAACTTACGAAACCGAAATCCCCAATCCGCCTCCCGCAGTCAAGGAAAAAGCCGAAGAAATAGACCTGGATTTTCTCAAAGAAGATTTGCTCAAAATATTTGACTCGATGCAAGTGGGCGCTGAAAGAGCAAAATCTATTATCTTAAGTTTGAAAGATTTTTCTCGCCTCGACAATACTGTACCTCATCCGGTAGATTTGCACGCCTGCATAGACAGTAGTTTGCTGATTCTCAACAGCCGTATCAAACAAGGCATTGAAGTGGTGCGAAATTACGGGAACATTCCGAAGGTTGAAGGCTATATGGGTTTGCTTTACCAGGTGTTTGTTAACGTTTTGAACAATGCGCTAGATGCTGTGGAAGAGAAAGCAAAACTTGAGAAAACTCGCTCTGAGGAACACAAAAAACAATCTGGTTCGGAGTCAGTGAAACAGGAAGCACCGAGTTTTTCGCCGAGGATTGTGATTGCTACAGAATACTTGGACGATGACTCAGTGATAGTGCGAATTTCTGATAACGGTACGGGAATACCTGCGGCAAGTCAAGCAAAAATGTTTGAAACATTCTTTACGACTAAACCGAGAGGTGTCGGTACTGGTTTGGGATTGGCAATTGGCCGCGAAATTATAGTCAAGAAACACGGCGGAACGATTAATTGTTGGTCGGAAGTGGGAACGGGGACGGAATTTGCGATCGCCCTGCCGATCGAGCATTAGAATATACCATCGGCAGTTGGTGATTGGTGATCGGTTAATCTAGAGTGGAGCAATTAAAGCTAGGAGCGAAAATTATGGGACTATTTGACCAAATTTTGAGCGCGATCGACAATCCGAACCAACAAGCAAGTCCCAATCAGTTGGGCAACATTCTCGGTGCGGTACAGCAGTTGAGCGGCAACCACGGCGTTGATGCGGGCACGACTCAGCTAGCAATGTCGGTTTTGGGCGGACACGTGCGATCGGCATTGCAAGACGTGCGATCGCAATCTGGAGACGCACAAGCTCAAGAAGTTGTCAACCAATTTAGCGGCACAAGTCCCAATCCGCAAGCAGTTCAGAGTTTGTTTGGAGGCGGCCAACTGACGCAGATAGTAGCCGATATCGCCCAAAGAACCGGCTTGAATAACGCTACAGTACAAGCGATGATACCTGTGTTAGTGCCGATCGTCCTCAACTTGCTGCAATCTGGCGGCAACGCCCAAAATCCAGCCCAGGGCGCAAATCCGGTTTTGAATGCGTTTTTAGATGGAGATGGAGACGGCGACGTAGATATTACTGACGCCATGTCGATGGCTAGCCGCTTTTTGAATCAGCGCTAATTGCGTTAGATTTTGGAGAGAGAGATTGGCGGGCGATCGCTCTTTTTGATAGAAAGGGCGATCGCCCGATCGCAATTACAATAATGGATAATACCAATTTTAGATGAATTTGCCATGATACAAATTGTTGATCGCCAAACAATCGACCAACGAGTAGTGCTCGGCGGCAATTGGGATCAATTTAAGTTAATCCAGAAAGCTTCGGAAGATTCATCCGGAGTTAAGCTATCTTTTTTTGCAGGGGCGATAGAGATTCTGATAGCGGGATTCCAACACGAAAACTTTTCTGAAATCATCGGCTATCTGGTGACAACTTTTCTGCTAACCCAGGGCATCAGATTTTACCCTTCTGGTTCGATGACACAGGAAAAAACAGGAGAA
>JAYUGZ010000493.1:0-4153 GCA_043767465.1 Cyanobacteriota bacterium | reverse complement strand
GAGAACGGGACAGACGGGGCTCGAACCCGCAACTTCCGCCGTGACAGGGCGGTGCTCTAACCAATTGAACTACTGTCCCTCGTTTTTGCTTGTTTTTCAAGCACAATCTCTATTATGCCTATGACCTCACCTTTTGTCAAGAGGTTTTTTGAACTTTTATTTTGAAGCCCAAAATCTGAGTCTCTTGCAGGGGACTGAAGTTGTTGTCGCTCACCAAAATCAGACCTACGGTACTATCCGCCAGCGCGGGGCCGAATGTCAACCCCTCAATATTGTCTAGGGGGATTTTCAGAGTTTCCAAATCCAGCAGCAGCCGTTTTTGAGCCGAAGAAACCTCGCTGAGACGGCTTTTGAGGCTTTCGAGTCCTTCAATACGATCGCCCTTTTCCAGAGAAATCTCAAATAACCTAACAACAGTTCCAGTTTCCAAGGAGAAAGCACGCTCTAAACTCAGCAAGCGATTTTCGTCGATCGCCAATAAATCCACTAAACCATTGGTAGTTAATTTTCCCACAGGATTAGCGCCCGGTGGTAGCGGTTCGGTGATGTAGGCGAACGATCGCTCTGGATTGCCACTAGCGACATCGTATCGCAGAATCCGGCACGGACTGCCACTTTGCAGCGAAGACACCGCACCATCTTGAACCAAGGCGTTTTCGGTGGCTGTAAATAGATATTTGCGATCGGGCGTCAAAGTCAAGCTTTCAAATGCTAGATTGTTGCGGATGCCTTTAGTGCCTTTGTCGTCGGGCAAAAATAGGTCAGGAATTGGCAGCGTTTTGAGGAGTTTACCATCTAGGGAGAATTCTTTGATGAAAGGACTGATTTTGCGATCGACATCTCCCTCAGAAGAAACAAACACGCTGTTGCCAGTAAAAGCTATCCCTTCAGGATCTAAACTTAATTCTGGAAAACTTTTGCCATTTTCATCTAATAAAGTAGTAACGCCAGTAAAAGTAATTTGCTCTTTTTCCAGTTTACCAGAATCCAAGTTGATTTTAAGAGTGTAAAAACGCGCCGGAGCCTTGCTGCTGCGGTCATCAGAAATGGCATAATAAACTTGTTTCCGCGCATCGTAAGTAATGCCCGAAAGTCCGCCAATTTCCGTCCCCCCAAACGGAGAACCTGTCGAAAATACAGCTCTACCGATAAAATCTATTTGAGTAACAGCGAAAGATTGAGCGGACAGATTCATCAAAATAACAGCAACCGCTGCTACCAAAATACACACAATAAATATAGTTGCTTTTGCTACCTTTCGCATATTACGAATAAATACATTATTACCTATCTTCTTCTCTTTCTTTCTTCGCGCCCTTAGCGTCTTCGCGGTTCATTAAATCATAAATTCATGATTGATGATCCAGCAAAAAATTGGTCAACCAATCCTTAACCACATAAGTAGCACGACAGTCATCCTCATTGTAACGGACGATCGCCTCCAAGATCGATCGATCGCCAGTTTTGAGCCAATCGTCGTACCAGCAGACACACTGAGCACCATTCGCCTTAGCATCTCGCCACTCAAAACCCAGCCAGCGGGCTATGGGTTTGAGTGCATAACTTTCCACTGGCATGATCGCTTTTTGGGTGACATATTTATGGATATCTACAAAGCGTTTGAGTACGGGTTTCCACAGGTATGCTGGTGTGTTGTACAGTTTTGCCAATCGCTTAAAAGTCTTGACTTCGTAGTCGCAAAAGTGGAAAATGGGAGCAATCGGATAAGTCCACATTAATTCTAAAAATTGTGACCAAGCCACTCCTTCTTCTGCGGCACTTTCAGCTAAAAATTCATAGTATTTTTCTGTGTTATTGTATCTGTCAACCACTAAGACTCCGTGGAGGTAATCTAGGTTTAATTCTGGTTCGGCTTCAATATCGAAGTATAATTCAATTGGTGCGATCGGCAAAAACACTGATTGAGAATACGGAATTGGTTTTTTGCGGAGAATTGGCGCAGGTAGAGAAGGTGCAGCAGATTTATTTTCTGTAGTCTTTACAGACTCAATTTTAGCTATTACTAAACTATTTCCTGCAACTTCTGGTATTCTGATAAACTGATCAACCGCTGTCGATGCCGAACCTCTATCCGTGACATCCGTTAAATCCCTTACAAAATCCGCTGCCGAACCTCTATCCGTGACATCCGTTAAATCCGTTACAAAATCCGTTGCCGAACTTCTTTCCTCTCGCACAAACGGTTGATTCAAAAAAGTCGATCGCGCTTGCTGCACCACATCCACGGCCACTCCAGCCACAAACTCAGGATAACTCGCTAATAAATCAGAATTAGCATTAGCCAAAGATTCTAAATCGGTTAATCCGAGAACTTTTAGTATAGCATATCGCTTAGCCGTAACTCCCGGCAATAGCGAAAGATGTTTAATCGATTCAGCTTCTGCGTGACAAGCAGTATACCAACCGCAAAGAGTACACTTTTGCCGGGAAATGAAAACCTCTGGTTTATGCCGATTTTCTAACATCTCAATGCACTCATCCAAAATCTCGAACATTTGAGGCATTCGCTGGTAGAGATTCACCGCCCAAAGTCCTTTTGTCCGCAGCATCAACCACGCATTTTCGGGCATTGTTCCCTGCATGGAAGCTAACACTTGGGCGTGAAAAGCTGCGATAATTTGATACTCTAGTTTTGGTCGCTTACTCAGCCAGATATCGGCAGTTGCATAACTCCAATCGCCAAATTTGGAATCTCCCGGTTGTTTGATTAATAAGTGCGGGCGGCTGACGAGGGTGATTTCGGAAGAGTGCAGGATTGAGGAGGAAAGATGCACGGGAGTTTCGGGAATTTCGGCGATGTCTGGCAAATATTGGCCGTCAATTCCTGAGATAGAAGCTGTTTCACCATTGGTTTTGCCTAATTCACCTTGTCCAAGGACTCCTCGATAAATGCGATCGACTCCTTGCTGCATTAAACTCAAAGTAGCCGCCGCACCAGCAGCCCAATCTCCTCTAGGATAATATGGTTGTTGGTAAGTTTCCTGTTCTAAAGTTTGCTGCTGGTATGTCGAGCTATCTCGCATCAATTTTAGCAGAAAGTCGCTTGGTGGATCTTGTTGTTTCCAGTCTCCCCATGTGTCTAAAAATGCTCGGAGATTGCATCGTTGATAGGAAAGTAGTAGTTTGTCAGTTATTAACATTTAGTATTCGCAGAAGGAAGTTCGGCAACGGATTCTGTAACGGATGTAACGGATGTAAAAGATAGAAGGTTCGGCAACGGATTATGTAACGGATATAACGGATGTAAAAGATAGAAGGAAGAAGGCTTTTTGAGAGAGGTTTTTGACATTAATATTTATTCAATCGGTCATGGGCGCACATAGTCCATATATAGTATTTTGTAGGGGCAATCCCTCGATGGCTGCCCATCCCTAGGATTATTGTATAAGTCCTATCAATATTAACGCTATCAATAATTCCGCAGAAAAAATGAATAAGGACAAATACCGGCAACAATTTCCAGCTTTGGCCAATCAAGCTTATTTTAACTACGGCGGACAAGGGCCGTTGCCCGATCGTGCTTTAGAGGCGATTTATGGGGCCTATAAGCGCGTCCAAGTTGGGGGGCCGTTTTCGGGGGAAATCGGTGCTTGGGTGGCTCAGGAGGCGATGCTGACGCGACGTGCGATCGCAAACGAGTTAGCTGTCCCTCCCGAAACGATCGCCCTGACTGAAGATGTCACCGTCGGCTGCAATATTGCTCTGTGGGGCATTGATTGGCATCCTGGCGACCATTTATTGCTCTCTGACTGCGAACATCCGGGCATTGTAGCTAGTGTAATGGAATTGCAGCGCCGTTTCAACCTTGAGGTTTCGGTTTGTCCGCTGGCGGCTACTTTGAATGAGGGGGATGCGGTGGCGGTGATTGCTGATGGTTTGCAGCCGAATACTCGTTTGTTGGTAATCAGTCACATCTTGTGGAATACTGGTCAAGTTTTGCCTCTGACTGAGATTGTGAAAGTGTGTCATGAAGGCTATGAACCCCCCCTAACCCCCCCTTGGCAAGGGGGGGGACAAGAGGAATTTCCACTCATTTCATCGGGGGGACAAGAGGAATTGCTGGCTACAAAGAAGAAAGTTAGGGTGTTAGTTGATGCGGCTCAATCTGTGGGGGTTTTGCCTTTAAATTTGA
>JAYUGZ010000492.1:0-10365 GCA_043767465.1 Cyanobacteriota bacterium | reverse complement strand
TTGAACAATTTTTAATACCATCGGAAGTCTTAAGTCCAGGCATAAATACATTACTTTCCGAAGCCGCAAGCAGCGACATCCTAACCGGCGAAAAATTAGCAATACCAGCGACTCGTGCTAGCAGCCAACTTCCTAGCGACACGACACCGCCGATTATTACAGCTAACTTAACCAACGACACAGGAATATTTGATGGCGATCGTATCACATCCGATCCTGCGATCGGCGGCACGATCACCTTCGACGACAGCAGCATTGCCAGCTTCCGCGCCGGTTTCGACGACACCCCCGCCAGCGAATTCACCGACATCACCTCTCTCATCAATACCTGCCACCGATCGATGTAGCCAACAGCAAAACCATCAACCCAGCCGCCGACACCACCGTCACCACCGCAGCCATTCCCAAAGCATCAGTATTTGTGAAAGCCGGTTCCCTCAAAGACAGCGAAGGCAACCCCTACACCGAAAACCTCAGCATCACCCAAGTCCCCACAGAACTAACCCCCGCCGCCCTACCGCCCAACCTGCACACCGACTTAGTAGTCACCATTCAGCCGGGGGACATGGTATTTACCACCCCAGCACCCCTCTCCTTACCCAACCGCGCCGGATACGCAGCGGGTACAACGATGGACTTGTGGTCAATTAACCCCACCACAGGCTTCTTCGACAACGTAGGAGTGGGAAAAGTCACTGCGGACGGGAGTGCCATAGAAACCATATCAGGAGGCATCCGCAACAGCAGTTGGCACTTCTTCGCCCCACCCGCACCTGCACCCAAAGACCCCAGTCAAGATCCCCGCAACCCTAAAGACAAGTGCAACGAATGCAAAGCCAAAGGTGAATTAACCTCCGAAGTAGAAATGCACTCCGGGGCAGTAATCGAAACCCATAACCTCGTACCCTACCAATCAATGGGAGAAAGCGGCAGCTTAACCCTAACCTAGACTTGCTCGCACCCAGGGCGATCGAAGAAACCGCAGCCGTATTAGACGCACAACCAGAAATCGGAGTAGTCTATACCGATTGTCTAACGATCAATCAAAAAACCAAGTAAAAGGACTGGGACACCGCAGCCAAATACCCTACTCTCCAGACAGGCTGTTGGTAGACTTTATGACCTTCCACTTTCGCCTGTTTCGCCACGAACTATACAATCAAATAGGCGGCATTAATTCTGAATACAACCGCGCGGAAGATTACGATTTCTGCTTGCGACTTTCAGAAATTACCCAATTCCATCACCTCAACAAACCACTTTACTATTATCGCCAACATTCCCAGCATACTGTTCAACAGCAACTCGACCAAATTGTTGAATCTCAGTCAGCTATTGCACAAGCGCTGGAAAGACGTTCTCTGAGCGATAAATTTGAGTTAGAAGTAGATATTGTTAGTCGATTTTTTATGTATAAACGCCAGAAAGAAACAGGTTAAAATGATATGACTCCCATCTCTGTTGTCATGACTGTCTATAATCGAGAACGCTACCTCAAGGCTGCCATAGAAAGCGTTATCGCTCAAACTTATCCCAACTTTGAACTCATAATTTGGGACGACGGTTCCACAGACAACTCTCTCAACATAGCCCGCAGCTACGCCAAACTCGACTCCAGAATCAAAGCCCTCGCCGCCGAACACCGAGGCTTGGGCTATTCTCTCATGGCGGCGATTAGAGAAACTGCATTTCCCTACTTCGGCTGTGTGGATAGCGACGATTTCCTCGCCCCGAAAGCACTCGCAGAAACAGTTGCTATTTTAGATGCAAATCCTCGCGTGGGACTTGTTTACACCAACTATTTAACCATCGATGAAAACGACTGTGTGGGTGGGGAAGGCGAACTATGTAAAATCCCCTATTCGCCAGAACAATTGTTAGTAGATCCGATGGTTTTTCATTTCCGGCTGATTCGTCGTTCGGTTTACAATAGTTGTGGTGGTATTGACCCGAAATTTGCTAGCGCCGCCGATTATGAATTGTGCTTGCGACTCAGTGAAGTTACAGAAATTAGAAAACTAGACAAACTGCTTTACTATTATCGCATCCACCAGCAAAATATTTCTCGCCTGTGTCGGATCGAACAAATATTATTATGCCAGACTGCTGTTGAACAGGCGCTCGTGCGTCGCAAACTTGATGATAAATTGGAGTTGGGAGTGGAACTTGTCGGTCAATTTCGCTTGCGTCCCAAGCAGGTCGATCGCACAATCGATAATATCACTGTTTCGGGCGATCGCACAAATCGACCTAGCAACCCATCAACCGCATCAAGTCCGATTTTTATCCTCGGCGCCGAACGTTCGGGGACAACTCTCCTGCGTTTAATACTAACAGCGCATTCGGCTATCTGCATTCCCCCTGAAAGTCTTTTCTTTGTTGCCCTAGAGTCGAAATACGGCACTGTCAGCGACTTGTTGCCTCAAATCGAAGATTTTTTAAATGACCTTTACAATCACGATTTTCATAGGTTTGGGGAGTGGAATGTCGATCGACAGCTTTTATTAGATAATTTGACAAATAACCAGCCGTTAAGTTATGCCCAAGCAGTCGATCTAGTTTATCAAACTTACCGCCAGCAGTTTTGACCCGACAGCTTCGATTTGGGGAGACAAGAATCCTTTTCACATTTATAAATTAGGGAAAATCAGGAGATATTTTCCCGGAGTTAAGGTAATTATGATTGTCCGAGATTTTCGGGCTTGTTACAGTTCAGTCAAAAAAATAGTTGCCAAAGAGGAAGAAAGGGGGGAAGTTTGGCCGGGAATCAAAACGGTAGCGGGACTAACACACCAGTGGAATCAAGTTGTGAAAATTATTGAAAAGTATCATCAAAAATGGGAGCAATTTTATTTAGTTTATTATGAAGATTTGGTGAGGGAGCCGTCAGCACAGTTAGCGAAAATTTGCAAGTGGATCGGGGTGGATTTTCAGGAGTCGATGCTGGATTTTTATCAAAAAAATGCTCAGTTAGGTTTGGTTCCGCTCAGTCAAATAATGTGGCATCCAAATACTTTAGAGCCAGTTGGGGTAAAGGGAATTAATGCTTTGCAAGATGAGCTGAGCTTGGCTGAGTTGGAAACTATTGAGTTGATGAATTGGAAAAATTTGGAAAAGCTTGGATACAAATGCACTTCATTATTTTAGCGGTAAACTCGATCGGCGAGTTGTTGATTTACTCGATCGCCCGATCGGATCGCAAAAATGCTCCCGGTACAAACAGTAGCAACGATCGCCCACAGTGCCGGTCGTCTCCTGTTCGTTCTAAAATCTACCGGTCAGTCGAGCCAAAATTGCGCTAAACTCAGCTTGGCCCAAAATCGCCATCGATCTAAAATCTAAAATCTAAAATCAAAATGACTGTCCAACTAAGCGATATTGAAACTCAACTAGAAACCCTGGGCCAAGAGTCCAAAAGTGCGATCGCAACTGCGAATACTCTCGAACAACTCGAACAGTTGCGCGTCGGCTACCTCGGCAAAAAAGGGCGACTCTCTCAAATTTTAGGCATGATGGGGAAACTGCCGCCAGACCAGCGGCCGAAAGTAGGCGCGATCGCCAATACTGTAAAAGAAGCCCTACAAGCCGACTTAGAAGACAAGCGCACCAGCCTCCAAGCCGCCCAAATTGGAGCCAAATTAGCCTCAGAAACCCTCGATGTCACCATGCCGGGGATTTTTCGCCCCCAAGGTCACATTCACCCGTTAAACGCCGTCATAGACCGCGCTCTGGATATCTTTGTTGGTCTGGGCTACACCGTCGCCAACGGCCCGGAAATGGAAACAGATTATTACAACTTCGAGGCGCTCAATACTCCGCCCGATCATCCGGCGCGGGATATGCAAGATACATTTTATCTGCCTGGTGGCGACTTGCTGCGGACTCAAACATCATCGGTGCAAATTCGGTACATGGAACAGCATAAACCGCCGATTCGGATTGTCTCACCCGGCCGCGTTTACCGCCGCGATACTGTTGATGCTACTCACGCGGCAGTCTTTCACCAAATTGAACTTTTAGCTATTGGTGAAAATTTGACATTTACTGATTTGAAAGGCACGATTAAAGAGTTTTTGCGCCAAATGTTCGGGCAAGATTTGCCGATTCGTTTCCGCACGAGTTACTTTCCGTTTACAGAACCTTCTGCTGAAGTTGATTTGCAGTGGAACGGCAAATGGCTGGAAGTTTTGGGCTGCGGTGCTGTCGATCCGAATGTTCTTAAAGGAGTCGGTTTAGATCCCGAAAAGTATACTGGGTTTGCGGCTGGTTTTGGGGTAGAGCGGTTCGCTATGGTACTTTATGAAATTGACGATATTCGCCGGGTTTATGCTAGCGATTTGCGCTTTTTGCGGCAGTTTTAAGTCGTGGCTTGCGATCGGATCGGTTTTACGCTGAGTGCAGGGGTTACGGTTAATTTAGCTCGATCTAATCAGTTGCGAAAGCATAACGGGCGAAAAAAAACACAGTACCATGTCCGAACAGAACGATCGCGATCGCATGAGTTTTATCGTTCGGACTTCAGTCCTCTGAAAGAAGGACTAAAGTCCTGACTACGAACCTGTTTGAGATTGGTGGAGCGAGGGGACACGAGCTGATTTCTTGTCTACTTGCTCAAAGCACCTTTGATGTTGTCAACAGTGCGCTCGACAGCATTCTTGGTTTTATCTACTGCTTTTTGAGTGCGAGCTGAATCTTCTGATGCTCTTTTCTCAATTGTAGCTGCATCTTTCTTGGCTTTGCGCTCTGCTACACTACCATCTTCTGATGCTCGATCGACTTTCGCAGCATTTGTCTTGGCTGTTTCCTTAACTTTCTTTTCTGTATCTCGGATGAAGTTCTTGGCTCTTCCGGCATCTGTGCTGGCTTTGTCTTGAACCTTATCGCCGATATCCGCTGCTGCGATCGAGTTTACAGCACCAGAGGCCATTGCTGCGGTGTTCGAGATAAACCCACCCTGCCACACAAATGCCATCGCTGACACGCAAAGCACAGTTGCAGCCAGATAGCGCCCGACAGTCGAAAGCCGTTTGGTAATATAATTCAGTTTCATAGAATACAAAATGAGAGATTACATTCTATTTCTACTCGATTTGGGCGATCGGCTAAACCATTCTCCAGATAGAGGTTATCCAGCGGCGACTTCTTAGAAAAAATCCGTCTTTTGATAGATTGAAGCAAAAAAAGTCACTCGATTTGAGATTTAAGATTTGACTCCACAGCCGAGATTTGGGGATTCAATACTTCATTCTAGATTTTTTATTAGCGATTCAATAATTGACTCCACAGCCACGATTCGGGGACTTCAACTAATCAAGTGTGATTTGCGCTTTTTGCGGTAATTTTAACTAAGGTGCGATCGCCTCTGACGCATTGAAACTCTAGACTCTAGACTCTAGACTGTCCCACTTTCGGCTTAAGCGCTTTGCGATAACGAACAATTTACAGGTGCAGCAGCTTAATTTCTCCTCGCTTAAATCTCTTAAATTAATTTATCGGAATAAAACTTGACTTGTACGCAGTATTATGTTAGCAAGATAATTTTTATGGAAGACAAATCGCTTTCTTTGCTATATTGACCTGCAATAAAGATAATGGTTTTGATTAGATTGAGGAGTTGAACGGATGAAAAACTTGAATTGTTGGAACAAACCCGCAGCATTGCTCGGCGCGATCGCGATCGTAGCCGGAAGTTTGCAGGCGACTGCGATCGGTGTTACCACCCCACCAACATCCACTACCAGTCAGGATGCTGAAAAAATTTCCTTTGAAGACAGCGCCACCTTTCAAATAGCCCAAGCTGACACCCTTTGTCGCAAAGTCAATCCCAAACAAGGTTTGACCGTTCGCCAGAACCCAGACCCCAAATCCCCGGTAGTTGGCGGTGTAGCAATGAATACTCAGGTAACGCTGTTCCAAGGCGCTACTTCTGTTAAAGCCTCCGACGGCCGCCTCTGGATTCAAATTACCGCTCCCGTCAAAGGGTATGTGGCTAGCGGATATCCCAACGACGAAAGTAATTTGGGTTCGTGCACAATTAGTCAAGCTCCTTCCCCAAGTCCAGCACCAGCACCTGCACCTGCACCTGCACCGACACCAGCACCGGCACCAGCACCAGCACCAGCACCAACGCCCCGTCCAAGTCCTGCACCAGCACCTGCACCGACACCAGCCCCAGCACCAGCACCTGCACCAGCACCAGCACCAGCGCCAGCACCAGCGCCAGCACCAGCCCCAGCCCCAGCACCAGCCCCAGCACCTGCACCTGCACCAGCACCAGCGCCAGCACCAGCACCAGCGCCAGCAACGGGCCCTGTAAGCCTGTGCCGTCAAGTAGAACCTCGCGTAGCGCCGAAGGGTCTAGCTATCCGCACAGAGCCTTCAAAGACTGCTGCTGTTAAAGGTGGCGTACCGGCTAACGGTCAAGTAACGCTTGTGCCGAATTTCCAGTTAGTGAAAGATAAAAATGGAGAAAATCGCAATTGGGTTGAAATTTCAGCCCCTGTGCCCGGATTCGTCTCGGCTGGAAATTTGATCATGTGCAAATAGACTTCTGAGTTATTTCGGTTTGTAGTGAGGACTTCAGTCCTCTCAATCGGCTTTTACTTTTAGTCAACAAGGACTAAAGTCCTTACTACAAACCAATTCATTATCGGCAATTCATCCCATGTGATATCGTGCAGGCGATCGCGATTATTCAGAAACCATCAAACTTTTGTGGTGCGGGTTTCTCGGCGCTGATGGTTAATAAGTAAAAAGCCGATCGACCTTTTTACAGACAGCGGCCGCTTGCCCAATTTTGGTGTCCGCGATTTGGCTGACACTTCGATTGTCGGCCAATCCACAGAATTTCCCATTTATTTTGCCGGAATACCAGCTCGATGCGATGCTGCATGGCGGCAACAGAATCGTCAGCTAAACCGACGACTGTCTGCACGATTACTGCGGTTTCTCGCGTGGGATATTCAACCGAAATTCCATCGCTTTTTCTGCCTTCAGATTCTTGGTCACGGCTAAAGAGTTTGGCTGCGATATCTTTGGGGTTGGAGACGGTGATTTTGCGCTCTGCGAGAAACTGTTTGACGTTGATTGATTCGTAGTTCGATCGACTTGCAGGCTGCGAAAATGCTACAATGGGAAATTGGATGCAGGTGAAAACAGCGAGTAAAAAGAGCGATCGAGCCAGAGTAGATTTATTCATTAGACTTCAGGTTGTGCGAGAAATTTTTGTCTCCTTGATGCGAAAGCTGCCATGTCTGCCTCGGTTAATTGGGTTTGCTGCCATGAGGGACGGGATTGGCTGCGATCGCACCAAGCTGCAATTTTAGGATAACCGTCTAAGGAAAACCCAACCCAAAACATCCAAGGCACAACATTCCCAGCAATGCACTCTGCTAAAGTCAAATCATTGCTACCGAAAAAAGGGCGATCGTCTAACAAACCCTCAAAGAATTTCAGCACAGTATTGACTTTTTCCTTAGCATTGGCGATTTCTTCAGGTTCAGGAGTTCCCCAGCCCATTTTTTCACGACTGAGGGAGTACATTGTCGGTATAAGTTTGTTAACCGCGACCAATTCCACCATCCGGACAACTGCTAAATCTTGCGCATCTTTTGGCACCATTGCGGGTGCGGATACTTCGTTTCTAAATAGTCAAGAATTGCCAGATACTCAACGACGGTGAAATCACCATCAACCAAAACAGGGATGCGGTGAAAAGGATTCATTGCGACAAATTCAGGCTCTTGTGCGATCGGCGTCCAAGTGGATTTCTACCAATTCAAAAGGCAGGTTTTTTTCGATCAGGGCGACCCAGACGCGGCGGGAATTGGTGGAAATGGGAGTATGGTAAAGTTTCATAAATGGTGTGCCTGGTTATTGAGAGGTAATAAAAGCCATATTTTGAATATGCACTTAGGCGGATCAATTTTTGCTGCCTTCTCTCAAAGTTATTCGAGAGCTTGATCTGAAATTACTCTGATCCGTTTACAGGCTTCCTCAGCCGTCATCGCCTCGCTAGTTTCCCACTCTGCAAAAGTCTCTTCCAGGGCTTCAGATAGTGCTTTTTCGTAATCTATATTTTCTCGTTCAGTAGTATTCTGCTCTAAACCTCTGTTCATGTCTGCTAGTAGAAGCTCTAAAAATTTAATCTCGTTGCCTAGATCGGCAGCCTCATCTTCATCTACATCTTCAATGACTTGTAAACGTTCTTGATAGGGATTGATTTGATTTTCAAGGGCTTCTATAATAAACCTTAAATCCTTAAATGATAGATTCATATAACTTCCATTCCAAATAACGAATATTTAGGAATCCCTAACTAGACGGTCGCTTGAAGAAGCATATCCTCTACTTGTCTAATTTGCTCCCAATCAATTGCTGCAACCCAAAGACTTTCCTCTTCAGAATATTGCACCACGCCATCCACTTCTAATTCTTCGCTATAGAGGGTGAGCAATTGACCATTTTGCAATTTAATATTTTGGCGACTTAAATCTTCAATTGTACCAACACAATTCAGACGAAGGCGATTTTGTTCATCAGCATTATGAAAGTCTGCAAAGATTCTGGGAAAATTCATATTTATTACTACACTTGAGATGATTTTTTTGATGTGGGAGTTACGCAACTGACGCACCCTACTCTATGTGCTGCGACAATGGAGGCAGAGCCTTCGGATATGCGTTACCAGGCTCTGCCTGGTTACGAGTAAAAATTGTCAACCTCTACCTTGAAAAATTGTCCCAAATTACTTCAGTCCTTAGAGCCCTCAACCCACTCTAAGCCCCAGTTGAAAGCTTCATCCATCTCTGGGTGGGATCTAAAATATTCCTCAATCTTGGTAACTTCAAAAGTCTTGTCATCATCATTCTCAAACAAGGCAATGGCACATACCTTTATACCATCACTAGGATTCTCCAATTTCACTTCGATATCTGCCTGATCAATCACCTCTGGCAATTTGATTTTGACAACAACAGTAGCATCAGACCATTTAGCTATGCCCTCATGGATATAAGCGTAAACTAGAATCCGCTGAAATTCAGCAACCTTGTCGCCATTTATCCGCAAAATCTCACCTTTATCACCCTTACGGTCATCTTCACTCAGATGAATATACGGAGTTTTCAAGAAATCACCAAAGAATTTGTTCAGGGCTTGTATAGCAGGGGTCTTTTGTCCATCTTTTAGCTCATACAAGCAACCCAGATCAATATCAATGGCAGTTTTGCTACCATCTGGTCGAGTTCCTTGACTCCAATTCAGTTCAACTCTAATTTCACCCAGTCTGCCACTTGGCGTAATTATCGGGGGTTTTACAGCCTCTTCCTTTGGTTTATTAGAAACAGGAACATCTGGCTTTTTATCACTACTTGCTGTAGATGTTACCCCCAAATTATTGCCTACTTCTGACTGTCTAGTTCTCTTTCTAGTTCTCCCAGTTGAATTAAATTTAGGAGGAGGCGGAGTTGAATTATTAGTGGTAAAATCAGCGCTTTTTTCAGACTTAGTTCGCAACACAGTAGACTCTCCGTTTCTCAGAGTAGTGACCGGTAGTGTTTGTGGAGGAGGAAGCTTAACCACAGTTTTCTGCTCGTTCTCAGCCACCCTTTTCTCAGCCTTCTCAATAATTTTTTTCAAAACCTCAATTTCTATTGGTTGCTCTTCAAGGTCATATTCAAGGTCATAGGTGTCACCTTCACGACTTAAGTAATCAAGAGCCGCACTCTTATCGAAAGTAGATTCATCAAAACGCTTGATTAAATCTTGGATGGTGTTGGTGTCTTTGATCAAAATTCCCACTTCAAACTCTGGGCTACTTTCCTTAGAGGTGAGAAAGTTATGACTTCCCAGCATGGCAAAGTTGTTATCACACACCAAAAACTTTTCATGGGTACCCAATTTCTTCAAATAGAGGAGATCAGGATGTTTCTTTTGGAGTTTACTCAATTTGGGCAATGCTCCATACCAAAATGTATCTATTTGATCTTTAGCCAGATCCTCCAATTTACCCCAACCAATATCAATCCGAACACCTCGCTTTATGAGTTCTTCGCACTTCTCAATCACTACAGCAGTAGCCCAATAGGTCAGCCAAGGACATACCAGAATCAATCGCTTTTGAACATTTTCCAGCGCATGACTAAGCACTTCTCGACTCTGACCACGGTTAAACACTAGCCGATCTTCATATTGCTTATCACTGGGTTCATCGACCTGACTTGTGATGATATCAGGTCGATTTTCTAACAGAGACTTTAAATCCTCTAGTTTTTGCTCTATTCTCTGGTTTTGCTCAAGCAGGCTGCCATGACTCTCACTCAATTTGTCTAATTTTTGCTGCAACTCTCTCAAGGGTTGATTTTG
>JAYUGZ010000491.1:0-4166 GCA_043767465.1 Cyanobacteriota bacterium | reverse complement strand
GTTGCGCAGAAAAGCCACCATTGCCGTGTTACCCACCCAAGGCTGAATGTCTTGCTGGTATGCGTAACCGTTGCTTGTCAGGAGGCGATCGCGCATTTCGCTTAAAAACCTTTCAAACGCAGCTTTTGACTCCGGCGTACCAAATTCTCGCAGCCTATTCCACTGCGATTCATCGGTGCTGATGGATAGAGCCATCATCGCATCTTGGGGAACAACGGTGGCTCCCGGTGGCAAATCTTTGGCCTGGCCGCGGGAAATGACGATCGAGTACGCGAGGATGCCTAAACCGATCAGAAGTGTGGCGGCTCCGATCGTAAACAGCAGGGAAGATTTATCTTTCTTAAACATTATTCGTAAGGTTCTGGTACTCGCAACATCATAAATTATATTGGTAATTGGGCATCGGCCAAACAGGGCATCGGCCAAACAGGGCATCGGGCATTGGTAATTTGTTGTTTTTTATTTGTTATTAGAGAAACTACTAACCACTATAGTCATAGACGCAAAAACCTTTTTTTTACCAAATAGTGGATTTAAGCCTTTAATACTGGCAAAAAACCCGGTTTATTTCGTATTTACACCAAGTCCTACACTAACTATTCCCAATGCCCAATGCCCCATGACCTGTTTGGCCTGTTTGGCCTAATGTTAGTTTCTAGCCTTAAAGTCTTTAAAGATAGTTTGAAATGAGTACATCAACCGATGGACATCATTTGTGGCTCTAGGGAAAATATTTAGTTCCCATTTTTTGCGAGCCGTAGTTAGCAGTTTTGCCACGGGTTGGGAGTAACTATTAGAAATGAAATAGCTGCCGCCTTCGTAGCGAATATCTGACGCCAGTCCGATAAAAGCACCAGCCATTTCTAGTTGAAGTTCGGAGGTGCAATGTTCAGATTTTACTGCTAAAATTACCTGCGAGTGTCGTGGTTCGCGGTTGAGCAAACGGCAGATATTCGCTTCTTTTTGGTACAAAATTAACACATTGCAATTGTGCAGAACTCCGGCTCTACCTTGGACTTTGACTCCGAGGTGAATTTCCAGGGCTGGTTTGTCGGGAAATTCTACCACAGCATGGGTGTATGGATGTGCGGTTCCGTGGATTTTTCCCGCTGTTTTTCTAAATGTTAAATTTTTCGGTGTTTCGTCGTCTAAAACATTGTTATAATAGATATTGCCACCTTCATTAGCAACTGCTTTAAGCAGTATGGTAAATAGGTAAGCATCAAAAATTCTTGCTTGTTCTAGCACTCCGTTGAAATCTGGATCAATCGAGCTTTTTAATTTGCTCTTGATTTCGGAATTGATGGCGTAGTTGCTCGGTTCTGAGGGCAGTTTTTCGAGTAATTGTTGGAGGGCGATCGCCTGTTTTTGACGAGGAGCTGTTACGCTGGACGTAAACTCGATTGTTTGGGCTGTTTTTGCGCCGGAATTGGCAAATATAATTTTTGTACCGAGGGGAGAAGTTTCCGATTCTACTTTCAAGAAATAAGCAATTTCGTCTTCCATTTCAGAAGTGTTCACCGTCGCTTGTTCGACAGCATCAATTAACAGCAAAAGTTGTTCTTTTGCGGTATAATCTTCTATCTTGAGCAGCGGTGTCTTTCTTTTGAGCGATCGCTCTTCAACTACTTTACCTATCTCTACACTATCGGCGACTTGTTCAACTACCCAACCTAAATTAAACTCATTCAGAATGGCCGCCAGTTCTTGACACAGTTTGGCGTACTCTATCTCATCCATAATTGGTTCTGCGCTGCACACTATATCTAATTATACAAGCAGATTTGATTTTTTGGTCAATGGCTGTGAGCGACAGCGCAGATTCCCTGTAATGGCGGAGTGTCCGAGTGTCCGAGTGTCGGATGGGGAGAATCTTCCTCTTCCCTGAATATCCATCCGTGACATCCGTTAAATCCGTGACACAATCCGTTGCCGAACTTCCTTCTTCTTGAGAGAGACGATTGGGAGTAAGCTATTGTACGACATTGAGAGCGATCGCACTATGGCAACTATCAACGACAACTACCTCAAACTCAAAGCCGGCTACCTGTTTCCCGAAATTGGGCGCAGGGTGAAAGCCTATGCGGATGCGAATCCCGGTGCACCCATCATCCGGCTGGGGATTGGCGACGTAACGGAACCTCTACCTGCTGCTTGTCGCGAGGCGATGGTGGCTGCGGTAGCAGAAATGGGCTCGCGGGATACCTTCAAAGGATACGGCCCGGAACAAGGTTATGAGTGGCTGCGCGAGAAAATTGCCCAGCACGATTTCCAGTCGCGCGGATGCGACATTGATGCTTCGGAAATCTTTATTTCTGACGGTTCTAAGTGCGACTGCGGCAACATTCTCGATATCTTTGGCAACAATAACACGATCGCAGTTACAGACCCAGTTTATCCGGTGTACGTAGACACAAACGTGATGGCCGGACACACGGGAGATGCCAACGAAAAGGGCGAGTACGAAGGTTTTGTTTATCTGCCAATTTCCGCAGACAACAATTTTACAGCCCAAATTCCTACAGACAAAAAAGTAGATTTAATTTACCTGTGTTTCCCCAACAATCCGACGGGCGCAACCGCAACCAAGGAACACTTGCAAGCTTGGGTAAACTATGCTAAGGCGAACGGTTCGATTATTTTCTTCGATGCCGCCTACGAAGCCTATATTTCCGATCCGAGTCTACCACATTCTATCTACGAAATTGAAGGAGCGCGCGATTGTGCGATCGAATTCCGTTCATTCTCAAAGAATGCTGGTTTTACTGGTACTCGCTGCGCCTTTACAGTAGTGCCGAAGACTTTGACAGGAAAAGCTGCCGACGGTTCCGATGTCGAAATTTGGAAATTGTGGAACCGCCGCCAATCTACTAAGTTTAACGGTGTTTCTTACATCGTGCAGCGCGGTGCAGAGGCGGTTTATTCCTCAGAAGGCAAGGCAGAAATTCAGGCGTTAGTCAATTTTTATATGGAAAATGCGAAGATTATTCGCGAGAAATTGACAGCGGCAGGAATCGAAGTTTACGGTGGCGAAAATGCGCCTTATGTGTGGGTGAAAACGCCTCACGGTTTGACGAGTTGGGAGTTTTTTGATAAGTTGCTGCAAACTGTAAATGTGGTGGGAACACCGGGTTCTGGTTTCGGTGCGGCGGGCGAGGGTTATTTCCGCATTTCGGCGTTTAACAGTCGCGAGAATGTGGAGGAAGCGATGAGACGGATTGGGCAGGAGTTTAAGGTGTAATATCAAATCCGGTAACATCGGAATTATGTAGTGCTGTAGAGAGCTCGCGGCCTCAATCCGCGAGTTCTTGAAGTGTTCGCATTCTCGACAATTCAAATATATAATTCCGATGCAACCGGAAACGATATGATATCGTTTCCGGTAAATTACGCGCAATCAAAACGGTTTGATTGCGATCGCTCTAGGGGAAAGGATATTACGTAGTAAAGTTTATTTTTGCCTACCTACTTATCTGTGTTCCGAGCGCTCGGAGCAGTTATTTATCAGTCTTGGACGCATAACCTACCTACTTATACGGAAATTCCGGGTTGCTTGCTTTTCATGCGGAGGTTCTCTGTTGGCGAGGGATTTAACGAAGTATGTTCGTTAAGAAAAAACCTATTTCTGCGTAAGTCGTGTCACGCTAATCGGAAATTTCATAATAAACTCTGTACCTTGTCCCGGTTGTGAAATACATAACAATTCACCTTGATGTCTTTCGGTAATAATTTGATAGCAGACCGACAAACCCAGTCCCGTACCTTTACCTACAGGTTTCGTTGTAAAAAAAGGATTAAATATCTGCTCGACTACCTCCTCGCTCATTCCTGACCCATTGTCAAAAATTCTGATTTCTACCCATTTTCCGTCTAAAACTCTGGTAGAAATTCTGAGGATTTTGGAATGGGTTTTGTGGGCGGGAAGCGGCGGGTCTTCGTTATCTTCCTCGAAAGCATCAATAGCGTTATTGAATATATTTATAAATACCTGATTGAGCTGTCCGGGATAGCACTCGACCTTCAGTAAATTGCCGTAGTCTTTAATAATTTCAATGCCGGGATAATCGGGTTTAGGATTCAGGCGGTTTTGCAACATCATCCGCGTGCTGTCAATACCTTCGTGAATGTCAGCTAATTTCCTTTCTGCTTCGTCAAGCCTAGCAAAA
>JAYUGZ010000490.1:0-27803 GCA_043767465.1 Cyanobacteriota bacterium | reverse complement strand
GGGATGTCAGCAGCCGCGCAAGTAACCGACTCTACCTTTAAACAGGAAGTGCTCGATAGCGAAGTTCCAGTTCTAGTGGATTTTTGGGCTCCCTGGTGCGGGCCCTGTCGGATGGTGGCGCCCGTCGTAGACGAAATTGCCCAGCAATATGAAGGGCAGGTGAAGGTAGTAAAAGTTAATACCGACGAGAATCCTAATGTGGCAAGCCAATACGGTATCCGCAGCATTCCGACGCTGATGATATTTAAGGGCGGTCAGCGGGTTGATATGGTGGTTGGGGCAGTTCCGAAAACTACTCTGGCCAATACTCTAGAAAAGTACATTTAACCCAACTGCGAGGGGTTTCGGGCTATTTTTTGGGGCTCCGAAAGCTAACTTCCTTCACAACCGGGGCAAAGCTACTAGAAAAGTTATTAGTTGCTAGCAGCGCAATTTGCTAGTGGCTATTAGCTTCTAAATTTGGCTTTTGCCCCTTAATTTTGATTATTTGATAAATTGTTACCGTTGCGGAAAAATTCATGATTCCTTCTGGGCCTGGTCAAGATTTTGAGTCCTTCCAAGCTGAAGCGATCGATTTGATCGATCGCCTGCCAATGTTAAAGCACTCTGAGTGGATCGAACAATCGCTCTCGACTATAGTGCAAATGGCCGGAGAGGAACTCGATCGCCTTGACTGGAAAATTATCTCGTCGTCTCTGCGAGATATGGAAAAGGCTTTTCAGATGTTTTATCCTTACCGCCACGTTCGCAAAATTGTGATTTTTGGTTCGGCGAGGGTGTCGCCGACATCAGCGGAATATTTGATGGCCAGAGACTTTGGGCGGGCGATCGCCCAGCAGGGATTTATGGTGATTACTGGCGGCGGCGGCGGAATCATGCAAGCTGGGAATGAGGGGGCGACTGCGGAACGTTCTTTTGGGCTGAACATTCAGTTACCTTTCGAGCAGGGTTCTAATCCTTTCATTGCTGGCGATCCCAAGGTGATCAATTTTAAATATTTTTTCACTCGCAAGTTGTTTTTTCTGCGGGAAAGCGATGCTTTGGCTCTGTTTCCCGGCGGTTTCGGCACTCTGGATGAGGCTTTTGAGTGTCTGACTTTGACTCAAACTGGCAAGTTTGGGCCAGCTCCTCTGGTTTTGCTCGATCGACCCGGAGGCGATTATTGGCACGATTGGAATGCTTTTGTGCAAAAACAATTGCGGGGCAGAGGTTTGATTTCAGCGAACGATCGCAGCCTGTACACGATTACAGACGATGTAAATGTCGCTTGTGAGGCGATCGCGAGTTTTTATCTGGTTTATCACTCCTGCCGCTACGTGGATGGAAAACTGGTACTTCGATTGAAGTCTCAACTTTCTGACGAGAATGTCGATCGATTAAATACTGATTTTAGCGATATTGTGGTGACGGGAAAAATTGAAAAAAGTCAAGGTCTGCCCGCCGAAGCCGCAGATGAAACCTTCGCTTTACCGCGCCTAGTTTTGCATTTCAACCAGCGGGATGCCGGGCGGCTTTATCAGCTAATTGCTGCGATCAATCAAATGGGTGCAGCTTCACCGGCGGCGGCGCATCCCGAACAAAAGTAGTCATCAGTCATCAGTCATCAGTCATCAGTCATTTTTTCAAGCAACAGGATTATTAAATTAGATGTGCGCTAGCTTATCAAACGGTAAAAGGCACAAAGTGAAAAATTAAAGGTGCAAAATGTATGGCTTACAGCGACTTCAGTTTAGCCAGCGTCAAAAAAGCTCTTAATTTAACGATTTCGCCGAGACAAGATTTGTTTTCTGCTGTACCTGCTTTGGAAGCCAGCAATTATTTAACAGAAACTTTACTTTATAACGTTCCTTTTGCGCTGGCGAGCAATACGGAAAAATCGCGTTCGGAGATGATTATTGCGCCGATTTTGCTAGAACTTACTAGACATTTTGCCGATCGCATCAGTTTGTTTTCGGGCGTCGATTTTACCGTTGACAGCGATCTGGGGTTAAATGGCAGTTGCGATTTTCTGATTAGTCGATCGCCCGAACTGCTGATTATTAGCACGCCAGTGCTTTTGATCGTGGAAGCCAAAAAGGAAAATATTAATGCAGGTTTGGGTCAGTGTGCGGCAGAAATGTATGCAGCTCAACTATTTAATGAACGGGAAGGAAATCAGATATCTGGGATTTATGGGGTTGTGACCACCGGAGAAATCTGGAAGTTTTTAAGGTTAGAGGGACAGGCGATTCAAATAGATTTATTGGAGTATTTTTTGAATCAGGTTAATCAAATTTTGGGGATTTTAGCGGCCAGTATTAACAATATTCCTTAGTTAGTGGTCATTAAACTTGAATTGCCTAAATATTTGATTTAAAGATAAACCGCAGAGGTCGGCAGATGAACGCAGATAATTTCAATATGGTTGGTGAATTAATGCAATTCAAGTCTGGTGTTATTGGCCGAGAGGGGAGAAAGGAAGAGGAAAATTCAGAGCCAATTTTCTATTTGAAGTCGATCTGGGTACATGATAGATGAGTTCGTCAAAGGGTATTACCAACAGCAAATATTAATTTTTAATAAAGATAAGTCGCTTCATTCTGCACTAATTAAATTTCTGCGTTACATTGTCAGTGTCAATTCTAGAACTTGTGCAAACTAACCTCTATCGAACTGACCCAAGGAGATAACGATGGATATCTTATCTAATACCGTGGCGCTATCGCGGATGCAATTTGCGCTGACGGCCATATTCCATATGCTGTGGCCAGTTCTAACTACTGGAATGGGGATTTATCTGGTAATTGTCGAAGGAATGTGGTTGAAAACTCGCAATCCCGACTACTACCACCACGCTCGTTTTTGGTCTAAACTCTACGTTCTCAATTTCGGAATTGGAGTAGCTTCAGGAATTCCAATGGAATTTCAATTTGGTACGAATTGGGCACCATTTTCTGAAGCGGTTGGTGACTTTTTTGGCAGCATTTTGGGATTTGAAGCTTCAATGGCATTTATGCTAGAAGCCGGGTTTTTAGGAATTATGCTGTTTGGTTGGGAGCGCGTTCACCCGATCGTCCATTTGTTCGCTACAATCATGGTAGCCTTCGGCGCAAACCTATCAACAGTCTGGATTTTAGTCGCTAACTCTTGGCTGCAAACTCCGGCGGGCGGAGAAATGGTCAATGGCAAGTTTATTGTCACCGATTACTTTCAAGCAATTATGAACCCGTTCGCATTAAACAGCATTCTCCATATGTTTTTTGCGACGTTAGAAACTTCGCTGTTTGTGATTGGTGGCATTAGCGCTTGGTACATTTTGAATAAGCGCAACGAAGCTTTTTTTTCCAAATCGTTAAAAATTGCGATCGCAACTGCAATCGCCGTGGCACCTTTGCAGATATACATCGGACATTTGAGCGCCGAACAAGTTTATCACTATCAACCCACTAAATTAGCAGCAATCGAAGCTAAATGGGAAACCTCACCAGCCGGAGAGTCAGCAGATTGGACTTTGCTAGCTTTACCTAATGAAAAAGCCCAAAAAAATGATTGGGAAATCAAGGTTCCAAATGGCTTAGGATACGTTCTAGAATTTAAACAAAAACTCTCCGAACCCGTACTAGGATTAAAGGAATGGAAACCCGAAGATAGACCCCGCATGGTGGGTTTAATCTACTATTGTTTCCGCATCATGTCCGGGATTGGATTCTTTTTTCTAGGATTGATGCTATTCAGTATAATTCAGTGGCTGCGGGGCAAACTTGCTGCTGAAAATATCGGCAGTCAACCTTGGCTGATGCGCGCTTGGGTATTAGCAGCACCCCTGGGATACATTGCTGTAGAATCGGGTTGGATTGTCCGCTGTGTCGGTAGACAACCGTGGGTTTTATACGGGCAAATTCGCACTGCTGACGCGGTATCAAACATCCCCGCTACCAATGTTTTAACTTCCCTCACTTTCTTTGCCGTTATTTACAGCTTCTTGTTTGTTTGTGCCATGTATTTCGGCAGCCGCATTATCCGCCAAGGGCCGAATTTAAGTCTGCCGGTGCCAGGTTTAGACAATCAACCTGCCATCGAAACTGAACCCGCAGAACACATTCCCGATCAACGTCCCGTAGAAGCACAACAATAGGAGATTTTATGCAAGCTTTAGAGCATTTTCTCCCGCAGGTTTGGTTTGTAATTTTAGGCATTTTTCTCTTGCTCTATGTCATGTTAGACGGTTTTGACTTGGGAGTCGGAATCTTGTCTCTGACTGCGAGCGACGAGGAACGCCGGGGCATTTTAATGACGAGTCTGGGCAATGTTTGGGATGCTAACGAAACTTGGCTAGTTTTGATGGGAGGCGCTTTATTTGGTGCATTTCCCCTGGCTTATGGCACGATTTTAACTGCGCTCTACATCCCGAT
Source organism: Cyanobacteriota bacterium (assembly GCA_043767465.1). GTDB lineage: Bacteria > Cyanobacteriota > Cyanobacteriia > Cyanobacteriales > Microcoleaceae > Microcoleus. The sequence goes on along the minus strand of JAYUGZ010000490.1, from coordinate 23,412 downwards.
TTGTATGATGCTTTTCGGGTTGATATTTCGGGCTGTGGCCTTTGAGTTTCGCGAGCATTCTAACCGGAAAAAATTCTGGAATTATGCTTTTGGTGCTGGCAGTTTTTTGGCGTCTTTAGCTCAAGGATTTGCCCTCGGTGCGGTGCTCGAAGGTATTGCGGTTGATGAAGCTGGGCATTTTGTCGGTACGACTTGGGATTGGCTGGATTGGCGATCGATCTTGGTGGCTTTGACGCTGGTTCAGGGCTATGTTTTGATCGGTTCAACCTATCTAATTATGAAGACTGACGGGGAACTGCAAACAACTCACTATCGCACTGCTAAAATTGCGGCGGTGACAACTTTAATCGGAGCAGTTTTAATTACAATCGTGACTCCTGTTTTTTACGAAAGTACGCGGGCGAGGTTGTTCGAGAAACCGCTAGTTTATATTTTTGCGGCGATTCCTTTGCTGGGAGTGCTGTTTGTGGGAATGTTACTAAAAAGTCTGGAAAGCAAAGAAGAACGGACGCCTTTTATCTGGACAATTCTAATTTTTTTGCTCAGTTTTATCGGCTTGGGATTGATTGTTTTTCCCTACATTATCCCGACGCAACTCACGATTTACCAGGCCGCTGCTGCGCCTAGCGCCCTAGTGTTTATGATTGTATTCATCGGCTTTCTGATCCCGATTATGATTTTTTACAACATCTACAATTATGTTGTGTTTCGGGGTAAAGTTGCTGGGGGATATCACGGGGAATAAAATAGGTTTGTAGTGAGGACTTCTGTCTTCACTACAAACCTATTTTTGATCGGGAAAGCCCGATCGCAAATTCCGTCCATTCACCCAAAACCGAACGGCATATCAAGGTTATGCCATGTTTTCCGACGATAATCCGGTAACTGATAGCTAACCCCAAACCACTGGTTTTCCCCATCTGTTTTGTGGTGAAAAACAGATATAGCGGTTCTCAGAAACATGAGGTATGACTGGGCATAGGGCATAGGGCTTACGGGCATACCTCACTTTTTTGAGAAACGCTATAGCGGTTCTCAGAAAGATGAAGTATTGACCAATCAATCCCTCAATCCCTCAATCCCCCAATCCCCCAATCTAAAATCTCAAATCTCAAATCTCAACTTGTACCTCATCTTTTTGAGAAAGGCTATAAGACGGCCCTTGAAACCGCCCTATTTTCTATGAGCCAAGGGTTTTTAACCCCTGACTTTTGCCCTAGCAAATCCCCAATTAACTAAGCATCACCCAGTACCAAATGCACCAAAGTCCGAACCCCAAAACCAGTTGCTCCGGGTGCGTTACAGCCATTTTCTTTCTCGATCCAAACTGGGCCAGCAATATCTAAATGTGCCCAAGGAGTATCCTTAACAAACTGCTTCAAAAAGAGCGCCGCCGTAATCGAACCACCGTAACGCGGCCCAGTATTTTTCATGTCAGCGTGCAATGCTTTCAAGCCCTCAAAATACTTCTCTTCCATCGGCATTCGCCAAAACTTTTCACCTGCCAATTCTGAGGCGGCGACTATTTCGGCGGCGACGCTATCTTGAGGACTCCACAAACCGGCGATATCTTCGCCCAAGGCAACTACGCAAGCACCAGTCAGAGTTGCTAAATCGACAATTACGTCAACTCCCAACTTATCAGCAAATACCAAAGCATCAGCGAGGGTTAAACGACCTTCTGCATCGGTATTGTTGACTTCAATTGTTTTGCCGTTGGAAGCTGTGAGGATGTCTCCAGGGCGCATGGCGCGACCGCTAATCATGTTTTCGGTGACGGCGCTGATAAAGTGAACTTCGACATCTGGTTTGATGTGTCCGATCGCCTTTGCGGCCCCGAAGGTAGCAGCAGCGCCGCCCATGTCTACTTTCATGATTTCGATGCCGCTACCCGTTGCTTTGATGTTCAAACCGCCGGAATCAAAGGTTAATCCTTTGCCCACAATTGCTATTTTGCGGCGCGGTGTGCCTGCGGGTTTGTAAGTCAGGTGGATGAATTTAGGTGGCAAATCGGATGCTTTGGCAACACCGAGAAAGGCTCCCATGCCGAGTTTTTCGCAGTCTTCTTGCTCTAATATTTCTAATTCTAAACCGCATTCAGCCGCTAGACTTTGAGCGGTTTCGGCCATTGTAATCGGGGTGACATAATTGGCCGGTGCTGCGACTAATTCCCGTGCTAAAATGACTCCGGCTGTGATTTGGCGGGCGCGGGCGATCGCACTTTCGGTACCTGCAAAACCGAGCAAATAAATTTGTTCTACTTGCGGGCTTTTATCGTCTGGTTCAGATTTGAAACGGTTGTCTTGATGCAGGGATAATTCTACACCTTCGGCGATCGCACTTGCTGTAACATCCGGCGCGCTTTTCCACACCGGAAGGCTAATTCCGAGGGTTTGGCATTTCTCCTTTTTGGCTAACCGGGCGCAAACACCCGCAGCTTGCCGCACGGTGTCTAATTTTAAGTCCTCTGTTTTCCCCAAACCGACGATCGCAATTTTGCGAATCGGATTATTGCCGCCGACACGGGCGATCGCGCTTTGGCCCGCTTTGCCCTGAAAATCCACTTCCTGAATCAGCTCTTTCAGCGTGCCTGCAAGCTTTGCGTCTAATTCTGCCAAATCGCCGGTTAGCTCTACCGCGTCCTCAAATAGACCAATTGCCAGGGCATCTCCCGTCCAAACAGAGCGGGGCATATCGGTGACTAGAAATTCCATGTTTTGATTTACACTTTATATTTTAGATTTTTGATTGTACTTTGTAGTTGGTGGTTTGTGCTTTTTCCTTCGTGAGGCCTAATAGATCGATCGCACAAATTCTCCGCTCCACATCAAAATAAATTCTGGTACTATAGCAGCCAAGTCTGCTGGCGATCGATTTTCTATTCTTAATTCTCTTAAATTTTCCCATGAAGAAGCGACGCAACACCAGAGTTTATGTTTTAATCGGCGTTTCAGTGTGCGTAATGGCGATCGGCTCTGTGGTTGGTGCGGCGAAATGGATGGGTGTCGGCTCCTTCCAGAAGGCTCAGCAGCCCGTGGATGCAGCGAATTCCGCATCTGAAGTCAAAATGCTGGTATCGCTGTCACCTAGCGAGCGATCGGCGAAATTAGTTGAACTCGCAGCCACTGAATCTGCAACTACGAGCCCGCAGCAGCAAATCTCCCCTCAAAGCCGCGCCCGCTACCTGCTGGCTAGCGATTTAATCCAGCAAGGAAATGCCGCCAAAGCATTAAAGTTATTGGACAAATTAGAGCAAGACTATCCGGTTTTAGCTGCTCAAATTGCCCTAAAACGCGCGCAAGCTTACCAATTAACCGGCGACAAAGACCAAGCACAAAAAGCTTGGGAAGAACTGCTAAAAAACTATCCGAGCGACCCAGTAGTTGCCGAGGCTTTGTATGTTTTAGGCAAGTCAAAACCGGAATATTGGCAGCAGGCAATTACTGAATTTCCCGCACATCCGCGCAGCGTAGAAATTGCCCTCAACAAGTTAAAAAAAAATCCGAATCAGCCAGAGTTGATGCTGTTAGTAGCAAAACACGGTCATTATGTCAAAGATTACGGCACTGTTCTAGAACAATTAGTGCAGCAAAATAGCGCTGCTTTGAAACCAGAAGATTGGGAAGAAATTGCCTTTGGTTATTGGGAAAAACAGGATTACGGTAAAGGAGCGATTGCTTACGGGAAAGCTCCCCGCACTGCTAAAAATCTTTACCGCAAAGCTCGCGGTTTGTGGCTCGATGGCAAAATCCCGGAATCGAGAATTGCCTATCAAGAATTAGTGCGGGAGTTTCCCGATTCTGAAGATACTGGTATGGGTTTAATCCGGCTGTCGCGGGTGAGTGATGCCAAGGATGCGATCGTTTATCTCGATCGCGCCATTAGCAAATTTCCCAACTATGCCGCCGAAGCTTTGCTAGATAAATCGAAACTTCTCGACAAAGCAGGTAGTCGTGAATCTGCCTCAGAAACCCGCAAGTTGCTATTGACAAAATACAACAATTCTGATAAGGCAGGTGAGTTGCGTTGGGCGATCGCCCAACAGTATGCCAAAGGCGCAGATTTAAAATCAGCTTGGCAGTGGGCGAGAGAACTAACCACCAACAATCCCGACAGCGAACAAGCACCAGAAGCAGCATTTTGGGTCGGGAAATGGGCTCTTCAGCTCGGTCGCGAAGCAGATGCGAAGACAGCATTTGAGTACACTATTGTACGCTATCCAGAATCATATTTCGCATGGCGATCGGCAGTATTTCTCGGCTGGCCAGTAGGCGACTTTACCACAGTCCGAGACTTGTCTCCCAAGGTAGTGCAACTCCCTCAGCGCCCCGAACCAACGGCCGGATCTCCTGCATTAAAAGAGCTCTATCAATTAGGTCAAGATAGAGACGCTTGGAATCTGTGGCAAATAGAATTTACCAACCGCGTCGAGCCAAGTATTGCCGAACAGTTTACCGACGGTTTAATACGAATTGGAGTCGGAGACAATTTAGATGGTTTGTGGATGGTTGGAAGTTTGCGGCAGCGGGACAAACCCGATGATAGAACCCAATATCTCGCTCTCAGACAGCAGCCTGCTTATTGGCAAGCACTTTATCCTTTTCCTTACTTAGAAAACATTACCAAATGGTCACAAGAACGTAAAATAAATACGGTTTTAGTGACAGCATTAATCCGGCAAGAATCGAGATTTATGCCCGGAATTAAATCAGCAGTTGGCGCGACAGGTTTAATGCAGGTAATGCCAGAAACAGCTACTTGGGTAGCCGGGAAAATCAATCTCAAAAAGTATTCACTGGAGAATGTGGACGACAATATTAAACTCGGAACTTGGTATTTGGATCACACTCACGACGAGTACAAGAATAACTCGATGTTAGCTGTCGCGAGTTACAATGCCGGGCCGAATGCAGTAGCAGATTGGTTAAAGAGGTTTGATTTTAGTGACCCGGATGCTTTTGCCGAAAAGATTCCGTTTCCTGAAACGAAAGGGTACGTGAAATCGGTGTTTGAGAATTACTGGAATTATCTGCGGATTTACAATCCCGAAGTCAATCAGTTAATGACTGAGAATTATGCTGCTTCTCAGAAAAAAGCCAAGCCTTAGTAAATTATGTTTGTAGTAATACCAGTTGCCTGCGTTTGGGAAACTGGTATTACAATAGTTATTGTCAATCCAACTATCATAATCGCTGGCATCTTTTTGTAGCTTCAAGAGACTCAACGCTTGACAAATCAGGGTTATACTCGGGGTTGTCACCCCGTCAGCAATGCCGACTCAAAAGAAAACACAGACAAAACTGCCGGATCAATACCATTTTATATTTGAGATTTAAGATCGGGAATTACTAAAGTCGATCGCCTTTGAGGTAATTTCCAAACCTGTAGAAAATTTAAATTCTTAAATAGCTAGCCGTCGGACTTAGCGGCAACAACAGCAGTGTTTGTTTCGGCAAATCTAATTCAATTCCCAATGCTTCTAAGGGGATGACGCCCAATAACGGATCTGCTCCTACGGGCAGTTCTATGCACTCAAAGGTCGCGTCTCTTCCCATTAACGAAATTTTTGCATCTTCAAAAATGCGCGCTGTACCGATGCCTGTTGCCGTTGCTACAGGCACTGTTTTCAGGAGTTTTAAACCGAGTTGAGCTATTGCATCCTGCGGCAGACATAAAGTATAGCCTTTCTCAGAAAGATGAGGTGCTAGGAGTGGGCATAGGGCATGGGGCATGGGGCATAGGGCATGGGGCATAGGGCCTAAAAGCATGGGGCATCGGGCCTAAAAGCATACCTCACCTTTGTGAGAACCGCTATAGTCGCCCCAGTATCCACCAGCACATTTTTGATGGTAATAGAACGTATTTGCTCAGCCGAAATCGCGCCATCTTCACAGCGAATTTGATCGGCATGATTCGTGATTGTCAGCGTTGTAGTAATTTTGCCCATTGTTTCTTGGATTGTTGATATCATAATTATCTCCCTCCCAGGATAATTTTAGTCAACTTTTGAGCAAAATATCGTCCTGCACCGCAACAGCACAAAATCACTCTTTTGTTAATACAAAAACACTCCCTTCATTACCACGCCCAATCCGCAAATCGCCATCCAAATAAGTAATATCCAGCCATCCCTGCTGTTCGCGAGTATCCAGCCCAAAATCTACAGCAGCAAACTTTTTCCCCGACTCAATCTCACTAATAAACTTGACCGGAGATTCATAGCCAATTAAGCTGCGTAAACCCAAGATTGACCGCTCAAACTTCACCTGCACTCGCCGTTCCGAAGTCGCCTCAAATCTCGCCGCGACGCTGACAATTCCTTCTAAATAAGGCAAACCGTAAAGTTCGGCAATGTTGTATATTTTAGAATCTTTGACGCGGATAGATTGATAAATTTGACCAAGTTTTAACAACGGAAAACCGTCAAGGTTCAGCAGGGCGCGGCTGCTGGTGTACAATAGCCGCCAATCGCCATCTAAAAGCTCTACGGCTTCCACAGGGCGTGGTGTGGGGTTATAATCTTCCAATTGGGCGATCGCACTTAAGATCGCCTGTTTGTCGGTTGGAGTCGCCAGCAAACCGCGATTCTTACCAGCAATTATCTCTAATAGTCCTGATTTTTTAAGCATTTTTTTATTCTTCAGTCGGCGGAGGCCGACTTCGTTTGTGTAGTTGCGGTTTCAACCGCCGAGTCTTATTGAACTAATTACCCATTTCCAATGACTAAGATACCAAATTTCACCAGGTAAAGCATCGTCCGATATAGGTATGCTGATTCTCGCTCATTTGCCGCATAACACCTGAGAAGTTCCCCAGCGCTGACAGCACCCTGTTGCTTAATTTTATCCAACATCTCCATCTGAATCTTAACAGAGATTCTCCTGTCTTGACCGAAGCTGGTAAACCAAATTGTTTGCAACTCTTTCAAAATTTGTGGAGTGGCGATCGCACCCAGACTCAACATCATATCATTGGTTAAAGTCCTAGTTGCATAATGACCCAACACCCGAAACGGATCATCGCCCAGCGGATAAGGCGGTTTCCCAGCTTTTACAGGTGCTGACTCCGGTGCCCAAACCCGAATTTCTGCTAATTCCCGCCACAACTGTTCGTAAGCAGCAATTACCACTTTCCAATCATAAATCTCCCTCGCCCTGTGTCTGGCATTTTCCCCCATCTGCTTCCTCAATTCCGGGTTTTCAATTAATTTGCATAAAGCGCGGGTGCAGGCATCAATATCAACTGCTGTGGCTAGGGAAGTGTGACCCATGTAAGTCGGCCAATTCAAACTGCCGTCGAGATAATTTAAGGCTAAATCTAAACAAGCGGACGGCGGCGGGATGATTGTGGGAATGCGGAACCCGTCTATTTCGTGGCGTACTGATTCTTTGTATCCGTTCCAATCAGAGACGATGGCGGGCAGTCCGTTCGCCATTTCTTCGATTGGCGTCAATCCGAAGGTTTCTTGAATGTTATCGGAAAGCGAAATGAAAATGTCGGCAGCCGACCAAATATTAATTCTAATTTCCGGCTTTCTGCCATCTACAAAAACAGCATTCACAGACGGACAAAAGATTTTCGCGCTATTTTTAAAGTCGGGTTCTTCTCTCGGATCTTCGATCCAACCGGCTTGAATTAAATGGATTTTGGCCTTTGTCTGTTGGGCGGCGCGTTCCAGGGCGATGTACATTGGTACCGGATGAGCTTTGGCAGAGAAAGTCAATCGGCCGACAAATAACACGACAATATCGCCGGGAGAAATACCGAGTTCTTGCCGTTGTCGATCGCCCGCCTGGACTGCTTCAGCACCCTGCGGAAACGCGCTGCAATCCACTCCCAGGGGAATAACGGGCAATTTGACCAAAATTTCGGGTTTACCGCCGTTGCGCTGCGCTAAATATTCAGACCACTCGGTCATAACTCCGAATACTGCTGTTTTCACGGCGTTAGAGGTGCAGATCAGCGCGTCCCAAGGCTGCATGGGAGCAGTGATCAAATCACCGATCGCCCCCATAACGTATTTTGTACCAATGGTGTGAGTAACGCCACAAACGCTGTAAGCCCGCTGATCGACAAATCTGCGCGCCCAAACCAAATCTGCAAGGGCGGGGTCAGGTCGGTAAATTGTGCCTGGTTGAGATAGCAAATCCGGTCGTTCCGTGGGAATCCAGCGGACTTTCCGGGGTTGTTGCAGCCACGGTTGGATGCGCGAACAAAACTCCTTAAACGTTGCTTCGCTGTCGGCGCAACAGTAGAGTCCGTCAGCATTGCCGTGTTGGACTAAGCTTTTGAGAAATCCTTCTCCGGCTGAATGACGCCCCAGAAGTCTTTGCCCTCCGGTATCGTAACCCTCTTTATTGTATAAAACCGCGGCCGTTGTATTCATTCTGAGATTCATTGAAGAGAGAGTTGACTGAATTCGGCAGAGGGCATTCGCCATCAGGCTTTGATCAAAAACCAGGAGACTGTTCTGAATCAACCGCTTGCGGGCAATGTGTCCTGCGATATCTTAAAATGCGATCGTCTTAGATTACAATGCTTACGGCTAAAGAGGGATTGGCAAGATCGGATTTTAGTGTTATCCTGAGGCCCATGATTGGGGCGATCGCATCAGTCGATCTCCCATCCTATCCTGATCCGGAACCAAACAGTGCCTGTGGTATAATGCTTTAGCCGTGCTAAATCCCCGATTTGCAAGTGCTTGATTAAAGGAGCAGTCAGTCGGCAAAACATTAACTCTACTCGATCGCGTCTTTGTCTTTAGAAACCGAGAATCATGTACAACCCATCTCTGCGCCAAATCCCTCGCCACTTGCCTGCCGATGTAATTCCATTAAAGCAGCAATCATCTCTTTTAGACTGGTTGGAATCTAACAATCGCCTGTTAGCAAGGGATGTCCAAGAACCAGACTATCTGCACGAAGAAGAAATTTCTGAACTAATGGCAGTTGATGACAGTCCTTACGATGATTTAGAAGAAGAAGCAGAAGAGGATGCGAGTGCAGGCGACGAATAAGTGGTAGAAGGGTGAAGAAATCAACCGGAAACAGGGAAAAAAAATTAAGAGATTTCCCAATCTCCTGTATCGTACCCTATTCCCCAATTCTCAATTGCTTATTTTCCAATGGTGTGTGGTGAGGAGTTTTATGGATAACTTTTTGGATGAAAAAGTCCCTTTCAGTATGCCTTTCAAACTTACAGGCGGAAATTTATTCCGGCTGCTGGGTTTAGGGCTGGGGATTGCAGCTATCAGTTTAGATGTGGCGGCGGGTAGATTTTTGAATTCACCTGCATCGCTATTTATGCCGCTAGTTGTTTGTGCTTTAGTTGCTTCGGGGTTGGGCTATGTAGTTGTGCCCCTACTCCAGCGAATGAAAGCAGGACAAATAATTCGCGAAGACGGCCCCCAAGCTCACCTAAAAAAAGCGGGAACGCCGACAATGGGAGGCGTGTTTTTTGTGCCTGCGGGGGTCGCAGTCGCTTTACTGTGGTCTAATTTTAACTCAGATGTTGTTGCCGTTTCAGCTTTAACTTTAGCTTACGGTTTCATCGGCTGGATCGACGACTGGCAAATTCTCCGCCGCAAGTCGAATAAAGGTATTTCACCTCGGATGAAATTGGCTTTGCAAGTAGGTTTTGCAACTCTATTTTGTCTGTGGCTGATGTTCCGGGAACCAGGTATTTCTACCAGCATTGCTTTGCCTTTCGGTTGGGTATTGCCTTTAGGTTTGCTGTTTTGGCCGCTAGCGGGTTTTGTACTCGTAGCTGAAAGCAATGCTACTAATATAACTGACGGTGTTGACGGGTTGATGGGAGGCTTGGGGGCGATCGCACTTTTGGGACTAGGCGCATCTGTAGCCTCAACTTCGCCAGAATTAATGATTTTTTGCGCCTGCGCCAGCGGCAGTTGTCTCGGTTTCTTAGCTCACAACCGCAATCCAGCCCGCGTATTTATGGGCGATACAGGTGCGTTAGCTTTGGGCGGTGCGTTGGCTGCGGTAGCTTTATTAACAAATAGCCTTTGGATATTATTAATTATCAGCGGTATTTTCTTTATTGAAACGCTGTCAGTAATTGCTCAAGTGGGTTATTACAAAGCTACAAAAGGCCCGGATGGCATCGGCAAGCGTCTGTTAAGAATGGCTCCGCTGCACCATCATTTAGAGCTGTGCGGCTGGCTGGAAACTCAGGTGGTTGGGATATTTTATTTAACTAACGGGGTGTTAGTGTTGATGATTTTGATGTTGACTGGCAACAGTTAATAGCAGATTAGTAACAGACTTTACAGCATATGTAGCTGATGTTTAGTGCAATGTTCAAAAACAAATAAGATGCCCGTTCCACAGGAACTTAATGCAGTTGTGGAACGGGCATCTTACCCGTTTAAGATAAAAAAAAGCCTCGAAAAAGGTGAAATAAAACTGGTTCGTAGTAAGGACTTTAGTCCTGATTGACTCAACAACCAGCAGAGAGGATTAATGAACAGTGCGGAGTTTTTACCCCTTGTTTCGGTGGTGATACCTGTTTATAACGGCGAGACGGATTTGCCGGATTTAATTGAGTGTCTGCGATCGCAAACTTACCCGCCACACAGAGTAGAATATCTTATAGTAGACAACAAAAGTCGCGATTACACTTCAACAATCCTTCAAACAGCAGCCAAATCCCGCAGCCAAGAAGGGTTCAATCAAATCACCCTTCGCAATCTCAGCGAAAATACGATTCAAAGTTCCTACGCCGCCCGCAATCAAGGAATTCGCGCCTCAACAGGCGAAATCATCGCCTTTACCGATGCAGACTGTCGCCCCGAAACTCAATGGTTGGAAAATTTAGTTAAACCCTTCGCTGACTTAGAAATCGGAATTACCGCAGGTGAAATCCTCGCCCTCCCCGGTAACACTCTCTTAGAAAAACACGCCGCCCGCGAAAATACTTTATCTCAAAAACATACTCTCGCTCACCCTTTTTGTCCCTACGGTCAAACGGCTAACTTAGCTGTACGCAGGCAGATTTTAGCACAAGTCGGTTTATTTCGCCCATACCTTACGAGTGGCGGCGATGCGGATTTGTGCTGGCGGATTTTGCGGGAAACATCCTATAAAATGTATTTTGCCGAAAATGCGATCGCCCGACACCGCCATCGTTCTACAATAAAACAGTTAGAAAGTCAATGGCATCGCTACGGCGAGTCGAATAAATATTTGCACGAACTCCACGGTGTCGATTTGATGCGAGAATTCACCACAGCGGAATATTTGTATCGGCTGGCTAGATGGTTGTTAAAGGAGTTGCCGGTTGCTGCCGCTAAATGTGCGTTAGCGAAGCCCGCCCCTACGGGGGCTACGCCAACGAAGAGGATCGCCCGCGCCGATCTGGTAGATTTGTTGAATACGCCGATCGGTCTCATAAATGTGAGAGCAAGGGCGATCGGACAGCGACAAGCCCAACTTCCAGAATCAGCTCGGGAAATTGAGCGGCTTTAATCCTTAGTTTTAATCTGGTTTCTGCCACAGGTGCGATCCCACCATCCCAACGAAGTTGGTACACTAGCATTGCTGAGCGATTTGCGATCGCCCGCAGCGTATCTCTATCAAAAGTAGGATTGACAAATCTAGTTTGGCATATAAAGCAGAGCGCTCAATCCGATGAAATACAGTAGGGACACGGCAGTGCCGTGTCCCTACAAGTGCCGTGTCCCTACAAGATATCTATAAAATCAGCACCTCTAAGTCTTCAACAGCACTAATACTTAGAGTCCCAGCTTCCATCCTATAAGTACAGTTTATCTGTATATAAGTATGCTGCATCAGGAAATATGAAAATTTATTGTAATCCTTAATATAAAATTAATTAAGTCTACTATGAAGAGCTGGGCTTGAAAACGACAAGATACTCGCAGGCAGACCACAAAATTCCTTGACTTCTGCCGAATGCCCTCAACCTAGCGATCGAAATTATTCTCAGATTTTTAAAGTTTTGTAACATTTACAGGTAGTGCCAATGGCTCAAATCCTACTCCAGACCGTTTGGTTTATACCTTGCTATCCACTCATCGGCGCATTTCTGTCGATACTGTGGTTTCCAGCACTAACTCGCCGCACGGGGCCTAGACCCTCCGGTTATGTAAACGCCATCTTAACTTTCTTCGCTTTCGTCCACGGCGTCATCGCCCTGACAGCTATCTGGAACCAACCGGCACAACACCAGTTAATTCCCTGGCTGAATGTGGCAGGTTTAGACTTAACCATTCCTGTAGACATCTCTGCTGTCACCGTCGGGGCGACAGTTTTGATTACGGGACTAAACTTTCTGGCGCAGATTTATGCAGTCGGCTATATGGAGATGGACTGGGGTTGGGCTAGGTTCTTTTCCCTGATGGGGCTGTTTGAAGCGGGGATGTGCGGCTTGGTGTTGTCCAACTCTCTGTTTTTCAGCTACATGATTCTGGAAGTCCTGACTCTGGGAACTTACCTGCTAATCGGGCTGTGGTTCAATCAGTCTTTGGTGGTGACGGGCGCCCGCGATGCTTTCTTGACTAAGCGGGTGGGAGACTTGTTTCTGTTGATGGGAGTAGTTGCAATTCTGCCGCTAGCGGGAACTTGGAATTTTGACGAGTTGGCCGTGTGGGCTAAGACTGCAAACATTGACCCCACAGTGGCGACGCTGTTGAGTTTAACTTTGATTGCCGGCCCGATGGGCAAATGCGCCCAGTTTCCCTTGCACCTGTGGCTAGACGAGGCGATGGAAGGCCCTCTTCCCGCAACGATTTTGCGGAACACGGTGGTTGTGGAAACTGGCGCTTGGATTTTGATTAAATTGCAGCCGGTCATCGCTTTGTCGCCCGTGGGACTGAAGACAACTATTATTGTAGGTGCTGCAACGGCCGTGGGTGCTTCCTTAATTGCGATCGCCCAAATCGACATCAAGCGCACGCTATCCTATATAGTTAGCTCTTACATGGGCTTGGTATTTATCGCCGTCGGTACCGGACAAACCCAGATAGCCCTGACATTAATGTTTGCCTACACCTTGGCAATGGGTTTGTTGGTGATGAGCATCGGTTCAGTAGTTTGGAACAGCATCACTCAGGATGTCCGAGCTCTCGGCGGTTTGTGGTCAAAGCGGCCGATATCGGGAATATCGTTTCTTGTCGGCGCTGCTGGAGTGATTGGACTGCCGCCTTTCGGCTGCTTCTGGGCTTTATCAGAATTAGCAGGCGGGCTTTCGGAAACTCACCCTTCACTGTTAGTAGTAGTGTTGTTTGTCAACGGCGTGACTGCTTTTGGCTTAGTGCGCGTTTTCGGTTTAGTTTTTGGTGGCAAACCGAAGCAGATGACCGAACGTTCGCCGGAAGTTCACTGGCCTTTTATCTTGCCGATGACCGTGTTAATGGGATTTACCTTGCACGTGCCGCACTTGCTCGCAGCATGGCAATTGCTGCCTTTGGCCACTTTGAATTATACTGCGGCCGGGCTGCTAGTTTTGTCAAGTGCGATCGGCATCGGTGCCGGAGCATTTGTTTACCTGAACGAGAAGTGGGAAAAACCAGTGCGAATTGGTTCTCAAGCCGTGCAAGACTTCTTTGCCTACGACTTTTACACCGCCCAACTTTACCGCGTGACAGTAATATTTGCAGTCGGTTTGGTTTCCCAAATCATATCCTGGTTCGATCGCAATATTGTTGACGGATTTGCAAACTTAATCGGCTTTGCCACAGTTTTCAGCGGGCAGAGCCTCAAGTACAACGTTAGCGGTCAAACTCAATTTTATGCCCTGACAATTCTGTTCGGAGTTGCACTTTTAGGACTGCTAGTAAGCTGGCCTCTGTTGGCTCGCCTCTCGCTGATTGTCGGAGGCTAAATAGTTTTGAGTTTTGAGTTAAGAAATAGAAAACATTGAATTTTGGGAGCCAAACAGATTAAAAAACTGGGCTTACGTATTCCTAACGTATTTCAGTGCGAATAGAGGAACAATCTTGCTTAGCGATAAGTGAGATCCAAGCAATCGCAGCATCTGTTTTACATCGTTTCCAGTCAATTTATGTAATATCTCGCGAGTAGAACCTTCTTCGCAAGCGATAAGTGAGTTCAAAGCAATCGCAGGGTAAGATAGATTGTTGGCCTAGCTATTGATACGGCTTAACTCTCATCATGCAACCAGACGTGAGATTACATAATTAGTCAAAAACTCGATGTTCCCAAAAAACTTAACTCACAACTCAAAATCAGCGAAATCTTCAATTGAAACACTACACTTCACATTTTAATTATGCTTAGTGCCTTGCTCTGGTTGCCCGCGTTGGGCGCTGCGGTAGTCGGGTTCTTGCCCGGAAAAATGAATGCGATGCGAGTGCGCTCAGTAGCCTCCGCCTTCGCTGCTGCCGTTTTCCTGTTGAATATCTTGCTGCTGACTCAATTTGACACGACCAATTCCAGCCTGCAATTTCAAGAATATTTGGCTTGGATTCCGCAATTGGGTTTGAGCTACAACCTAGGCATTGACGGCTTGTCTTTGCCACTGTTAGTTTTAACCGGATTCCTGACGCTATTAGTAATCTACGGCACCGGAGAAAACATTGCTCGCCCCCAGCTTTACTACTCTTTGATATTGCTGATAAATGCCGGGGTAGCGGGAGCTTTGATGTCTCAAAACTTGCTGCTGTTCGTTTTGTTTTACGAGCTAGAATTAATTCCTTTTTACCTGTTAATTGCGATTTGGGGCGGCAAGCAGCGCGAATACGCTGCGATGAAGTTTCTGATTTACACAGCAGTTTCGGGACTTTTAGTTTTAGCGGGATTTTTGGGTGTAGCTTGGCTGAGCGGCTCTTTAAACTTCGATTACAGTGCGATTACTACTCAAGACTTGCCCTTGAAAACGCAATTAATCCTGCTCACAATTGTGCTGCTTGGCTTGGGAATTAAAATTCCTTTAGTTCCCCTGCATACTTGGCTGCCGGATGCCTACGTCGAAGCTTCACCAGCAACTGCAATTCTGTTGGGAGGTGTTTTGGCGAAGTTGGGAACTTACGGTTTGATCCGGTTTGGTTTGCAGATGTTTCCCGAAACTTGGTCGATTATAGCTCCCGGTTTAGCGATAATCGGGACTGTGAGCGTGATGTACGGTGCTTTGAGCGCGATCGCCCAAAAAGATATCAAGCGCATGGTAGCCTATAGTTCGATCGGGCATATGGGCTACATCCTCGTCGCCTGCGCCGCGGGCACCAAACTTGCCTTAATCGGTGCTGTCGGGCAAATGGTAAGCCACGGCTTAATTTTAGCCTTGCTGTTTTATCTCGTAGGCATCATCGAAACCAAAGCCGGCACGCGGGATTTGGACGTACTCAACGGCTTGATGAATCCAATGCGGGGTTTACCCACAGCAAGTTCGCTATTAGTTTTGGCTGGCATGGCAAGCGCCGGAATTCCCGGTTTGGTCGGTTTTATCGCCGAATTTTTAGTATTTCAGGGTAGTTTCTCAAAATTTCCAATTCCGACTTTACTGTGCATTTTAGCCTCCGGGTTAACAGCAGTTTACTTTGTAATTCTGCTCAACCGCACCTGTTTTGGAAAGTTGGACAACGCCACGGCTTACTATCCTCCAGTTAAGTTTGCCGAAAATATGCCAGCCCTAGTTTTAGCGGGCATCATCTTCTTCTTGGGAGTGCAACCAGTGTGGCTGCTGAAGTGGAGCGAATCTACTACAAATGCGATAGCAGTAACTCTGTCTACTGGCAGATATTCTCAAGTAGCTATTAGTTATTCTCTGGAAAACTCGGCGATTGAAATCGCGTCTACACAAACGAAGTCCGGATGGTGCGCGGACTAAGAAATTAACTTCCAGGCAGATCTGATTTGTGACAACTTAAAGACTGAAACCATAATAAATATCGCTTTTAGTCGAGTCCAGATCCCCCTCGCATCCCCCGAAATCAATGGGGACTTTGAGAAGAATCTTATCCACCTTTAATCAGGAGGACTTTGATCGGAATTTTATCCACCCTTAATCAGGGGAATAGGGGTTGACTTTGATAACGCTCTTGTCCCCCCCTTATTAAGGGGGGTTAGGGGGATCTAGACTTCGATACAAACACGATAAACTATTGGTTTGACCTTAAGTTATCACCAATTGACAGAGCCTGGGAACGAGTAGAAACAGTGAAATATACACTCAAAAAAAGGAAAAAAAATGGTACAAACCCCTACTAAACCAGCAGAAACTAAACTACCTCCTTCCAAGCACGAATTTGCCGAAATAATTCACAGACTGGAAGCTGGCGGCGCGATGATTCCAGATACACCGGAAAATCTAATGCAAATCATCGCGATTTGGAAGGCCTACGCGGTGCCGATGGACTTCTACTGGCGGGATTTGCTTTACATTGCCGAACGAGTATTTTTACACCCGCTTCCTTTCTTTAAATACTTCTTGCCCCAGGAGTATTTAGACTTGCAAAATCACTATTCGGGCGACGGTGCAGATTTGCGGATTTGGCGGGGGACTGGCAGTGCTCACCCGGAATTGCTGGAGTTTATGGAAAAAGGAGAAATGGGCAAACTCCCACGCCTGGTGCACCATTTGTGGCACGATCGCATTAACATGGAATTTGCGGAAGAGTGCATGAGAGGAATGCTGTGGCACCGCGGTTTGTACGTGCCTGTCAACCAGTTTGACCCCTATCTCGACACTGACGAATACAAAGCTAATGCCGATCGCGCCATTAAAGCTTACTTCAAAAAAGACCCGTTTATGCTGGCTGTGCACAAGGCATTTCCCGAAATGTTTTTGGAACAGTGCCGCCAGATGTCTTATTACAGCAATCTTGGTTTATTCTGGGAAGTAATGGCACCAGTGTTTTTTGAAGTATCCGATTTGTACGACGAAGGGAAAATTACCACTGTCCCCCAGGCGATGGATTTTCTGGTAAATGGTATATTTGCGATCGCAGGTCGTCCAATTTACCACCACGTTCTCATCGACGGCGAAACCTACGAAATCATCCCGAAATCTAAAGGTTTCACTTGGCTCTACGAGGCAGCGCTGCCTTACATAGAAGCAGTATTTTACCGCACTTCGCCGTTCCGAGGAACCAAATCTTATAACGCGCAAGCAAGGGAAGTTCCCGACGACCAAAAAGACTTCCACTTCGGAGTTTTGTATGCAGACAAGTTCCCGGTAGGAACTGCGGGGATTCCGCCGACTTTGCTCGCCCAAGATATGCTGCACTTCCTGCCGCCTTATTTGATGGATTTCTACAAACAGCGGTGTCGCGGCGA
Organism: Cyanobacteriota bacterium; assembly: GCA_043767465.1. Taxonomy (GTDB): domain Bacteria; phylum Cyanobacteriota; class Cyanobacteriia; order Cyanobacteriales; family Microcoleaceae; genus Microcoleus. The sequence continues at coordinate 6,139 of JAYUGZ010000490.1, read as the reverse complement.
AGATGATGTCCTGAATCAAATTGGGGTGACGTTCCAGCGTTCGATGTACTGTGTTACTTCGGCGGTGATTCAAGCTTTGCGAACTGCGCTATTATATCCTTTGGATGACCCGAATCCGAAGCATTTGAAGGCGAATCGGGCGTTTTTTGAGTCTCAGGTCGATCGCTTCTGCCGCCCGGAATACGGCATGAAATATGCTGCGAAATTGAAGGATATTCAGACTTCCGATTACAGGTAAAGGATGTTTGTCCGCCAAGTCCGCCAGGGGTTTAAACCCCTGGCTCAAAGCTCAAGTCGGTTGAAACCGACTGGGGAAAATTAGAGTTTTTTAAGCAGTTTCAAAAGTGCTATAATACAAGTTCGCTTACCAACAAATAACAAATAACAAATAACAAATAACCACTAACCATGAACAGCAAAGATGTAGCCAAATATATCGAAGCAACGGACGGGATTTCCAAACCTTGGCTGTTGGTGCAACTGCGGATGAAAAAACTGCAAGAAAGGCGATCGGAGATTTCGACTGAAGAATATATGATAGAACTTGCCGACCTCCACCGGGATTTAATGAATCTGGGCGAATGGTGGGTGGGAATCGAAGATGAAGTGTTTTAAAAGTTAAATCGCGATCGGTAAAATCAGAAATTTATCAATAGTCTAATTCCATCATCTAGTTGTCTCAGTTTAATAGACAAAGAGAACAGGCGATTCCGGCTCGGGATAGCTGCGATTCACAAACTTTTCGGCTTTGGATTATACTCAGGCGATTTGAAGAATGCTAGGTTCCGGGATGGGTGCACCTTCTTCCTGCCAAGCTTCTAGATACATTTCGAGGACTTCTTCGCCATGTCGGATGGCTGCTTCGCGGGTTTCGCCGTTGGTACAGGGCATGATCACGCGATCGGCAAATTCTGGGATAGTCACGAGGAAAAGTTGATCCTCATCAGACCATTGGACGATCATACTGTATCGATTCATGAATCTTCCTCCTTTAACTCGTCGAGTTCCGCTAACAATATTGCCAACTGCTTCTCTTTCATAGCGTGGCACATCATCTCCGTCTTTGCCTGGAATTGTTAAGGTTTTGCCAATCAAAGGATGCTGCCATCTTTCATGGCTACCTTTTCCGCGTTTGGGCAAATAAACAAAGCCCTCACGGGTAATTTGAGCTTTTAACTCCCGAATTTTTCTAGGCATGATGATTGTCTATTTTCTACCTTCATGTTGTCACTTAGCCATTAGTTTTAATTTTTCCTTTGCCCATTCTCGTAGTTGCACGTCGGGTCGATCGCCCTTTAAAATTTCTCCATCAAATCTTTTTCTGCGGCATAAACATCCCGTAACTCTTGTAGCGCCGCCCCAGAAATTGCCGATTTAACTTTAGCTGGTCAGACGGGAATCCCCACACTATATCGCTTCGATTAGTGTGGGATGAGAGGCGCGTGAACCGAGGATTCCACATTTTCATGTCAGGAGTCAGCATAGCGGGCGAGCAATGAAGGTGTGGATGACGACGCGCGTCAAATCTTTTCTTTATTTACCAACATTGTTATTCGACATGAATATTACATTACTACTTGACATTATATAATATTTTCTGGTATTTTTATTACAAGCAAATGCGTCAAAGTCGTAGCGCAATGAAACTAACGTATCAGTATCAGTTCTATCCCGACACCAGTCAAAAGTTAACCCTCAATCAATGGTTGAGAATTTGTCGTTATTGGTACAACAGACAGCTAGGTGATAGATTTGATTGGTGGGAAAGAAACCGCACTGCTATAAATGCTTGTCCGTTGGTTGCTAGCATCTCTACGCCTCGTGAAAAACCCAACTACTACTCCCAAAAACAACAATTGCCCGCGATCAAAAAAGACTTAATAAAAGTCTTCCACAGTGGCGAGCTTTTAGATTTTAAGCAGGTAGATTCAACTATCCTGCAAGATGTTTCTAAGCGAGTGGATAAAGCCTTTGAACGGTTTATCATAGGGGATAGTAAAGGCGGTCGATCGGGTAAACCCCGATTCAAGACTGAAGCGGATTACCGGACGATGACTTTTTCTACGGCTAACAGCGACTGGATTAAGTTGGTTCGCAAGAATTGGTTTTATATCCGATTGCCGAAGTTGGGTATTGTAAAAGTTCGGATGCACCGCCCAGTCCCCGATGGATTTACCGTCAAGCAAATTAGTGTTACCAGAAAGGTTGACGGTTGGTTCATCCAGATAATGCTTGTAGACGCTTCAGTACCCCAGTTTATTCCTGACAAAGTTACTCCAAACTGGGACAACTCAATTGGGTTAGATGCGGTGCTGCATGAAGATGTCTATTTAGCAACATCGTCGGGCGAAAAGTTACCTTCATTAAAACCGCTTCGCAAAAACCAAGCTAAATTAGACCGCATTTCAAAAAAGCGGAATAAGCGGAAGCGTGGCTGTAGCGCCCGACGGAAATTAGCCAAAAAAGAAGCGAGACAGCACCAAAAAATAGCGCGTTCTCGCCAAGACTTTCATTGCAAAACAGCTCACAGACTTGTCAGGTCTGGAGCTAAATTCTTTTTTCATGAAGATTTAAACCTAAAAGGCTTAACGAAGCGGAATAAAGTTAAGCAAGACGATGAGGGTAACTACCTCCCAAACGGTCAATCAGCTAAATCAGGACTTAATAAGTCTTGGTTGGATGCTGCATTTGGTCAATTCTTCAAGACGCTGGAATACATAGCCGAAAAAGCTGGGTCAGCCGTCGTTCCGCAAAAACCTGCTTATACCTCAATGCTTCTGTGCTATCGGAATGAAATCGTTTTCACCGATTGCGGTATGCGAAGCTATTTGGACGAGCAACATTCTTTAATGGTCGATCGTGATATCAGTGCCGCGATTAATTTAAAGAGACTTGGGTTGGGCATTTTCCCAAGTATAAAACGCCGTAGCGGGAATCTTTCTATAGTAGGAACTATAGATGATAGTACCGCGAAGGAAATTTTGCATACCCTTCATCGGGCTGCAAAGATGCCCACGTCATAGCACCACGAGGCTTGACGTGGGAGTATGTCACCTACCAACATTCCCCACTCCAGCAAGCGATCGACAGAAACAGCGTCTTTGAACTTGCGCGTGTAGAATTTAGTCCAAAATATCGGTGCTAGCTTGCTTTTCCAGCGTTTGTACCATCTGCCAAAATCTTGCAGGGCGGGTTCATTTACTTCCACAATCGGCGGAAAATCCGCGTAGCTGACAAATCGGCTGATACCTTTTGCGTGCACGTAAACCATGTAGCGACAGCATTCGATGCGGTAAATGTCGTCTACTGCGATATTGAACAGGAGTGCGACTGTTAGTCTGCGGAGGCAGACTTCGTTCGTCTAGAAGCGGTTTCAACCGCCGAATTATCTCGGATTTGCGATCGTTCCCAATCTCAAATCGAGAATCTCAAATGGTAGAATTCTCTGGAACTACCAACATCCGCGATTCTATTTCTTCCCAGGTTTTGGCTGATATTCTGACTGCTGCTTCTTTGCATTGGATCATCAAATAATTGACAGATAAATAATCTCTCAGCACCTTTGCTTCTTACTAAGATAATTTGACTATTTCTGGATTGAGATGAAGTGCATTACACCAGGCATCTAACAAGCGATCTGAAAATGCTAAGTGTATTTGTTCAGGTTGGTCAGCATCAGGCAATTGCTTCTGGAGTTCTTCCAGTTGAGTAATCAGTTGAGTCCAGTTCTCCTCCTTGAAGATTTTAATTGTTTTAAATTCTTGGGCAAACCTGATGGCGTTGGCGTTGGCGTTGGCGTTGCCGTTGACGTAGGAGATGGGGATGGCGTTGACCTTGGCGATGGGAATGCCGTTGGCGATCGCGATGGCGTTGGCGTAGGAGATGGCCTTGGCGTAGGCGTAGGCGTAGGCGTAGGAGATGGGGATGGCATTGACCTTGGCGATGGCGTTGGCGATGGCGTTGGAGATCGCCGCAGCACGTTTACCCACAGGCTTAAAATCACCTTCCGAATCCTTAGTCGCTGCATCAGCCCATTCCAATAGCCCTTGCAACTTCGGCGTGTTAATGTACTTTTGAGCCTCTTTTTCCATTAACAGCAGCAAGTCATCAGCCCCATTTTTTGAACGCACCAACCCCGCTACCAACAAAAACACTTCTCGCCAGCGTGAATCGCCAAGATGGTTGGTAACTAACTGCTCAATTAAATTATTATCAGCAATATATTGCGCCGTCAGATATTCCTGAAGCGTCAAATGCGAAAACGAATACACATCCTCAGCCCGTTCTACCAAAATCCCCTGTTGAACTGCGATCGCATTCAGCACCGCCTCACCGTCTAAATGCTTCGGTACATTCAAATTAGTTGCTAAAAAAGTTTTGATTTCCTCAACCACTTCTCGCTGCGAAAAAAACAGCTTATCAGTCTCAAAACCAGTATAAGCAATCTCCGATAACAAACTTTCCTCTAACTCCGTGCTAAGTCCTTGATAAATTTCATCTCGCAGGATCCGCTTTTCCGCCCCCCATTCTTCCAACAATATCCGCAAAGCTTTTTTGTAAAGAACGCTGCGATTATTAGGAAAGTTTTGCGATCTGTCATAATTGAGACAGAGGAAAGTTAGCAATAAAGGCGTGTGGGCTAACTCTTTAGCTGCTGCATATTCTGGCTTTTGCAATAACTCCCAACATTTTTGAGCCGTTCCCGCTTGTTTATCCACCTCAGACTGAAACCAGTTACCAATAAATTGCTCAATTTGAGTATCGTCAAAGTCTGCAAGTTTGACATCAGTAAAGCGTTGAAAGTTGTTTCGATAAGCGGCGGTGCGACAAGAGACAATGAAGCGATTTTTGTCATAGCGATCGACAAAATTTTGAATTTTACTAATGACTTCATTTGTGTTGACTGTCGGCACTTCATCCAATCCATCCAGCAAGATTAACAGTTTTCCCTGCTCTAATGCCTTAGCGATAAATTGCTCAGGAGAGGGAAAGCCACAAATGCTAAACTCTTCAACAATTAATTTTTCTATGTCTATCTGGCTAGATGTAAAGCTTTTAAGTTCGATAAAAACGGGAATGCAATCGTGCTTAAATCCGCCTTTGTTGCCCTTCAGTGCTTCGAGTCCTATTTTCCGCAAAAATGTAGATTTTCCGGCTCCTGGCTGCCCTAAAACCATCAAATATTGCTTCTCATTAGCAATTTTTAGCCCTTCTTGCTTCTGACAATCTGGCTGCTGAAAACCTCGCTTGTTTGCTTGGCGGTAAGCTTCCTCTAAATTTTGGATTGATTCAAAACTGCGGATTTCTTGCTCATCCAAAAACTGTACAGCAGTATAAACCGATTCTAATGGCACTGCTTCCCGCATTCCCAAGGCTTTCAGAATGCCGTGACGCTTGAAGTAGCGTTTGCCGTATTCCCCCGATGCCGTGTAAATTAGCTCTTTAGTGTTCTCATCTAGCTTTTTCCCAATAAAACCGAGAAATTTGCCACCGGTATCAAAGACAGACTGGAAAATGGGTAGGGCGATACCGCTAACACAAGCCAGACCAAATGCTTCAAATCCTGTCATAGGAGTATTAATAAGTTTTTTATGATTATCGCACTTTTATTCCTGCTTGACAGACATAGCCAACCGCTTGGCATTCTCACGCCGATGAACATTAATCGGACTGCATTTTCCTGATTCCTGATTCCTGAAATACATTACATCCGTTACATCCGTTACAGAATCCGTTGCCGAACTTCCTTCTGCTATACCAAAAAATCCCCCGCCAGAAGGCAGGGGATTTCAGTTAATTACCTAGAAACCAGAGTTCAGAGTTACCCGAATTTCCCGGCTGTCGAAGCAATTACAAAGGCGCCGAAAGTGAGGATGTTGCCCACAGTAAAGTGAACTAAGCCAACCAAACGACCTTGGACGATAGAAAGAGCAACTGGCTTGTCCTTCCAGCGAACCAAGTTCGCCAGAGGAGTGCGCTCGTGAGCCCAAACCAAAGTCTCGATCAACTCTTGCCAGTAACCTCTCCAAGAGATCAGGAACATGAAACCAGTTGCCCAAACCAGGTGTCCGAATAAGAACATCCAAGCCCAGACTGACAAGTTGTTAGTACCATACGGGTTGTAACCGTTGATCAACTG
>JAYUGZ010000489.1:0-4177 GCA_043767465.1 Cyanobacteriota bacterium | reverse complement strand
CTGTCCAAAAAACCTTTTCATAGAGGTACTGGCACTCAGCAGCAGCATCTTCATTTCTCGATTCTCAACACCGCTTAGAGCTTAACCGAGAAGTATTGAGTACCTACCAATCGATCAATTGATGGGTGCATCTTGACCCAAACCATAAGATATCTTCTGAATAATATTTGGGTCACTCTCCCACTTGGATTCTATATCTTCAATATTAATTGCTTTGCAAAGCTGAAAAATTTGAAGCTCTTGAAATATGGGTCTGCCTAACTGTTTTTCAAAAAGCATTTTCTTTGCTTTAGGAATAACTATATAGCAAGGACAATCAGGAGCATTATATGTAAACAGCCCACGTTTTAAACAAAGTGAAAGGTCTGCCATTCGCAGCAAACCTGAGTAAATACTCGTAGTGCATTCCACTTCAAAAGCCGCTTCAATTTGCTGACAGTCTTTTCGGAACCAAATAACGTCTATCAGTTGAATAATTTTCTCAGTTTTTTGAGAAAAATCTTGAGTCACTATTAAAGGGAAGTTCTTTAAGCTAAGTTTTCCTAGTTCTTGATTTTTATATTTCTTTAGATGGTCATTTCTAGCAATCCATACTGTAAAACCCAAACTTTTTCCCAGATCAGCTAATATGCCCTGTATTTTTGTGTGCTTAGAAATATTAGCGTATGTAAAATTAAACTTTAGCTGAGTCCCACTGGTATTTGTTGCTCTCGGTTCAGAGATGGCTAATTCGAGATTTACGTTGGTGAGGTAAGCTTCTGTAAAGTTAGCCTCGTTTATATATGCTCTTTCAAGATTTGCATCTGTGAGATCCGCTGCTATGAGGTGTGCCCATTGGAGATTCGCGGATTGAAGATTGGCCTCTGTTAAATCAGCATCACTTAAATCAGCACCGCTTAAATCAGCACCGCTTAAATTAGCGCCACATAAGCTAGCACCACTCAAATAAGTGATAGACAAATCAGCGCCAGACAAATCAGTGTCCGACAAATCAGCATTACATAAATTAGCACCTCTCAAGTAAGCATCAGACAAATCAGTGTCCGACAAATCAGCACCGCTTAAATTAGCACCATACAAATCAGCACCGCTTAAATTAGCACTGCTTAAATTAGCACAAGTTAAATTAGCGTTACTCAAATTAGCACGAGTCAAATCGGTATCGCTTAAATTAGCACCGCTTAAATTAGCACCATACAAATCAGCACCGCTTAAGTCAATACCAGAGAAATCCCTTTTGCCTGCTTGATAATGATTTAAAATTTCCTGAGTATCCATATCGTGAGCCTCTACAACCAAATCAAAAATTATCAATATTAAGTTAACGTCGGCAGACTTCCAGTAGCGATCGCACTAACTTCTTACAGTTTAGCAATTGTAGGATGCGTCAGGGAAAATAAATCTCCAATTAGAGAACAGGACTTGCCCTGACGCAGTGTTATCCCAAACTTTAGCTAACGAGGCCGAGCTTCAATAGATAGCAGAATTAGCCATTTTAACCAGTTTAATCACAAGGCTTAGATGTAGGGTGCGTCAAATTGAAATTGATTTTAGATGAAAGAATAATTTTACTTATGACACACCCTACATCTTACAAATCCCCCTACCTCCTCACTGGCTGAAATCCCTGCACAAAACTCACCCACCGCGGTACTTTATTACCTGTAATATCTAGGATGGGAACGTTGAAACTGCTGACAGAGGGGCGACCGATTTCACCAGCCGAAAAAGTAACATTCGTAGGTTCCGACTTACCTAAACCATAGGCAATAACTATTTGATTAGCAAGTCGGCAGGTTATTTCAAAACTTCCCATATTAATCCTGCCACCTCCAGCCGCGTAATTCCAAGTAATACCGGGTGTTACATTCCCCGATTGACACATAAAGTGGGTGACTTCAAACATTTTGGCAATGTGAACATCATATCGCCTTAAGCGTCCTCCATAGGCCGATGCTGTGGTATCGCTTTCTGGTACTACAATCGAGCCAAATCCTTCGTCAAAACCAAGCTCCATCGGCAGTGCTGTGGAACTTGCTAGCGGTTGATTCGTTTGGGGTTGTACGCGAGTCTGTGACATCTGTACTGGTTTGACAAATTGACTATTAGCGCGAATAAAACAACCTTGCGCCGCACCAGCAGTGTAGTTTTTCCCTACAAAAAGCCAAGGTAAACGCCTGGTATCCAGGAAAGTAACACCAGCATTTCCAGGAAAGCTTTCAAAACGCTGTCCCTGTTTTAAAACACCAACTACAGACCAATTAAAAACATCAAATGGAGTGCGGTTGTCAACACGCATAAATTCTTCAAAAGAAGAATTCATACGACAATTTAACCCATTTGGGTCTGGATCTACTACTTCCCAATAAGTATGATAATATCTTCCCGTATAATCCCCTTGATTATTAGGACTTGGGAGAGGTGCAGTAGAACCCAGCGTAGCTGTTCCTAACGCCATAAAAGTTGAAAGAGTAATGATTTTTACTTTTTTTAACATGAGTATCACTTTTAAAAGACTATATCTATCGTAGTATTTAAGGACTTTATGATACATTAAGTCTATCATACTTTGGGATGAAGAACTACTGATTACTCGCAACTCCCAGAAGTGCGAGCGTCCCTCTCATAACCCAGTAGCAGAAAAAGCGCGATCCTTTTATTTAAAATAATTGACAAAACCCTCTCAACTTTAGAGGTTCTCCCAATCACTAATCTCAACTTTAGCCTGTCCCAAAATTTTAGCTAAAAAGTTCGCACTGATATCGCCTTGATGAGGATTGGGGATGGTAACACGAAGGCTATCTTTCAACATAAACTGATGCCTTTTTCCCGAATAGGGCCGTCAAATCCTAGTTGTTTCAGATAATAAATTAAGTCTCGACGCTTGATTGGTTTTAAAGGAGGCATCAGGCAACTTCCTTGGTAACTGTAAGGTCGATATTATCAAGGACAGGTAAAGGAAGATTCAAGGTGAGACTAAGTAAGATCCAGTCTTCCAATACTTCTTGCAATTGTTCTCGACAAGCTTCGAGATTTAGAGCATTTGCATAGACTCCCTCACAGATAGGAATTTCTCCGTAGAAAGTCCCATCATCAGGGAAAATTTCATATTTAGCTTGCTTCATGGCAGCTTGGATGTATTTAGTTAACATATTAAAGCAATCTCCTTTAAGGTGACAAAACGAATTGGGATGATATCAAGCCAACCTTGATTAGCAATAGAGCCAAAGAAAATTATGGCGTGTCCATTGAGATTATGATCTATCAAAAAAATCATCCTTTAGCCTCAAGTTTTGCCTTGGCTGCTCGCAATTTTTCCCATGCAGCTTCCGTTCCAGGTTTTGGTGGTTGGGCGGCAATTCTGGCAATCAGATCGCGATTTTTTTCTTCGTAGTACAGCCGCAGTTCTTCAGCTTCCTTAAGAACCATTTTATACTCGGTTTCAACGGTGTCGCGATTTGCCTCAATGTAAGCTAAAGCCCCATTAATTTGTTCCTCTGTTAGATCGAACAATCCTCTGATAAACTTGGCGGATATTGAGCCGTCACATAGTCCATGATGTCGTAGATCGTGATGCGCGTACCTGCGATAGTCAGTCCTCTTTCTGTACGGATAATCGCTGTTTGTTCGTTGCTTATGGTTGTCATCTTTATAGCCTCCTAGAAGTTATCTTTATATTGGTCGAAAACCCTGCACAAAATTCAGCCAGCGCTGGACTTGATTACCTGTAATATCTAAAATTGGGAGAGAACGACTCCTCGATATTGGCGGCCCAGCTTCTTCCTGAGAATATTCGATCGCACTACGCTCTAGTTTACCTAAACCGTAACTGTTCGCAAGAGCCCCAGCCGACTGACAGGTAATTCTGAATGTCCCCATCTCAATTCTGCCATTTCCGGCCCTGTACTGCCAAGTCCTACCGCCAGCGTCAGGTATCTGCTGTTTTTAGAGTTAATTTGACACCAATGGGTGCAGGGCGCACAGATAAAGTGTCTGCATCCAAGACTGCTTAATCGGGTTGAACTGCCGCTAGAATTTGTCCGGCTGTCACGGTTTGCCCCTTTTCGCAAAACAATTCGGCCACAGTTCCCGCCACATCAGCAGTAATAGCAATTTCCATTTTCATCGCTTCCAAAATTAACAGCCGATCGCCCTCAGCAACCGCATCTCCAACATT